>DASZGZ010000157.1:0-3720 GCA_035938355.1 Acidobacteriaceae bacterium | reverse complement strand
ACCTTGGTGTAGCTAAGGTTGAGTTCGGCCGTGTGTACGTCGGCGCGAGCCTGAGCGAGCTCGCCCTGCGCTGAACTGGATTGCGCCTGCGCGTCGAGTGCCTGCTCAGGTGCAGTCCGCGCGCTGTCGATCTGCGCCTCGCGCTGCAGCACGAGGCTTCGCATCTGTGCGATCTTCCGTTCCGCGGCGATTACGGCGGCGCGATCCACCTCAAGCGCCTGCGTTGTTGAGGCCGCTTCCGTCTCCCGCGCGTCGTAGAAGGAGCGCGAGATTTCACGCTTCTCTACGAGGGTCTGATAGCGCACCCGATCGCGCTCGGCACGTGAGGCCACGGCCTGGTCCAACTGCACCCGGTGCTGGGCTGCATTCAGATCCGCCTCGGCGGATGCGACATCTTCCGTCGCCTCCTGACGGGCCGCTTCGGCAAGATGTAACTGGCTAAAGGCCGAGGCGTGAATGATAGGGACCTGCAGCTGCGCGACCCTCGCTGCTGCTTCCTTGGCCTCGAGGTTCGCCCTGGCGTGCTCGAGCTCCGCCTCGTAGTCGCGTGGATCAAGCTCGAGCAGCAGCATGCCCGCGGTCACATAACGGTCGTTCTCCACGGCGGGATTTACATATGTGACGGTGCCGCTGATACGCGTACTGAGTGCGGCGAAGTGGCCGTCTACCTGTGCGTCATCCGTTGTTTCAAAGTGCCGTGCGTGCAGCCAGTAAAGCAGTACCGCTACGAGGCTGACTGCGAGAAGGCCTGCGAGAATCAGCTTCTTTGAGGCTTTCGCCTTCGCAGGTGGTTTCTGCTCGGTTTCGGGAGGAGCCGCGTATTGGCCCTCGTCCACTTCCGTTGCTGTGCTCATGTCAGCCTCCTTAATTGCTTCTCTGGATTGATCGCTTCCGGGTTGATCGCTTCTGGGTGAATCGTTCACGCCTTACTCATTGCCGAAGAGTGCTGGAAGACGCATCTCGGAGGAACCGAGCGCGCGCGCGAGCGATATCTTCGCCACGTTGAACGAGAAGAGGCTCGCGATGTAGTTCTCATTGGCTGCTACGAGCGCCTCCTCGGCCTGGACGACCTCGAGGTAGTTCGTGACGCCGTTGGTATAGCGATCCTGGGATTGCGTCAGTGCACGCTGGGCCAGCGCTTTGTTCTCCGCCGATACTTTTATTGCGGACTCCGAAGCCTTCGCGTCCAACTCGGCAACGCTCACGTCATACGCGACGCGGCCGCCGAGGTCGCGATACTCCGCGCGGCGCTGCACGAGTGCCGCCTCCGCCTCATGCACGTCCGAGCGAATGCGGCCGCTGGTAAAGATCGGGACGGAAACGCCGCCGCTAACGGAGTAGACCTGGTTGTAATTCGCGGGGTTTGTTCCCGCACCACCGTAGGTCGCCTCAAAGGAGATCGACGGCACTCGTTGCGCGCGCGCTGCCTTCACGCCGAGTTCCGCGGCGGCGACAGTCTGTTTCAGACTGGCCAGATCGGCGCGTGTCTGGAGCGCGCTCTTTTCATCGCTGTCCTGCTCCGGCAGCGGCGTGTAGTCGTAGTCGCGGCTCGGCCTCCACGCCTGCTTGAGCGGGATGCCCGTGATGCGGTCGAGCGTCAGCTTATCCTTTTCCAGATCATTGGTCGCATCGACGACGCGCTGCTCTGCGGTGTGCAGCTCCACTTGCGCGCGCAGTGCATCGATTTCGGGAGAGACTTCGGATTTGTACTGATTGCTTACCTGTGTCTCAAACTCGCGTGTCGAGGCAAGTGAGGCCTGAGCCGTCGCCACCCGCGCCTGGCTTGCGACAACCTGGAAATAGGCTGCACCGACGGCAAAGACCACAACATCGCGAGCGTCCTTGGTGCTGAGAATGGATGCCGCCTCAAGCGCCTTCTGTGACTTGTAGCGATTGATGAGTTCGGCGTTGAAGACCGCGGACTGCGCGACGATGCGGGCGTCTTGGTAGCCGAAGGCGCCACTGGTCGGGGGCACCTGGAAGCCGGCCTGCGGCGGCAGTTTGATGTTGATCGACTTAAAGCTCAGTTGCTCATAGGTCTGCTCCGCGCGTGCGGAGATCTGGGGAAGCAATTCAGCCAAAGCGCGTTCGCGCTGCGCCCGCACGCTCGCATCGGCTTGCTGGCTATCAATTAGTCCGAGGTTGAAGCGGAGCCCGCGGTCAACCGCGTCCTGCAGGCTCAACTTGATCTCACCCTCAGTGACGGCCCCCTCTGGCGTGCTGCCGAGGTACGGGTTCAGCGTCTGAGTTGCTCGAGCACTTGGATTGGTCGTGCCAGCGGCCGGATTGATGGGACGCGGAGTGGCGATGGAGCCGTAGGAAGCTGATGCGCCTCCGCCGTTATCAACAGACTGCGCCGCTGCGGGGAAGGAGATAAGCGAGAGCAGCACACCCGCAAAGGTCGATTGAATGATGCGCTTACCCATAAGGCAGCCTCCTTGCGAACCGGTTGAGGTATGGGGAGTGCAGATTCCGGTTACGCAGTTTATGATGATGGCCATCATGAATGAGATTCATAATCATGTCGAGCATCATCTAAATGTCATCTAGAAGCGGGGACAGGCCCGGAGGTCAGATATGAAGGTTAGCAAGGAAAAGATGGCGGAGCACAGGGAGAAGATCATCGCGTCTGCTGCGAAGCGCTTTCGGGAGCATGGTTTTGAAGGCATCGGGGTCGCGGAGCTAATGAAAGAGGCAGGGCTGACCCACGGCGCCTTCTATGGACACTTCGCCTCAAAAGAGGAGCTGGTTGAACTCGCCCTGGAGCGCGCCATGCGCGATTCCACAGCGAAATTGGAAAAGGTCATTGCAGAAGCTCAGGGTGATCCTTGGCAGGCGCTGGCTGAGTTCTACTTGTCTCTGCGGCATCGCAAGAATGCAGTCACTGTTTGCATTTTTCCCTCGCTTGGAGGCGAGATTGCGCGGCAACCAACTGGTGTACGGAGCACAGTGACCGATGGGCTGCAGGGGATCCTGAGCCTGCTGGGGCGCGCCATTCGAGGCAAAACAGAGAAGTCACGACGGCGGAAAGCGATTGCAGCTTTCGCAAGCATGGTCGGCGGGATGGTACTTGCGCGCAGCACAGAGGACCCCACGCTGTCAGCGGAAATTCTGGAAGCAGTGTCAGAAGCGCTGCCGGACATCGCTGCAAGCGCTCCAACTCCTTAAGGATCTTCGACTGAATGCAACGGTAGACGAGGGACCGGGAAACGACGTAGTATGCCGCCGTCCGCAACTTCATGACGCGGCGAACGACGATTCCTAACACATGGAGAGCCCTATGTCCCTGGTTCGTGGTGTGCGCCTGGTCCTGTTTTTTGTGTGCCTGCTGAGTGGGTTTGGTGTATGCGCGGAAGGCGCGGTACCCATTCCGGCTAATCACATTCGCATTCATTATTTTCGGCCGGATGGTGTGTATGCCGGGTGGACGGTGTACGCGTTCGGCGATACGACAGAGGACCAAGGGAACTTCAACGGCGGGCCGGTGCAGATTTCGGGCACGGACAGTTTCGGGGTTTTCTTCGATGTGGGGATCACGTCGGGCGCAAGGGATGTAGGGATCATCGTCCACAACATCCAGACGGGAGCCAAGGATCCGGGGCCGGACGAGCATGTGAATCCATCGACGCAGGGCATCGAGTTCTGGCAGGTGTCGAACACGACCGGCTTATTCACGACGCAACCCAATGTGGTGAATGCGAAGAATCCGGCGATTCCGGC
>DASZGZ010000156.1:0-3945 GCA_035938355.1 Acidobacteriaceae bacterium | reverse complement strand
CACTAGACAGTTCTAGCCCGACCGCATAGATAGTATCCAAGTCCAACCTTAAAGTATCTACTTCGAAGACTTTGCGCACTTTTGCCCGGGGGAGGGGGAGGGGTACAGCTATCATAGGCTAGCCCGTCCCGATGTCCACTTCGCCCCCCATCTCGATCACCCCCACAACAGAGCCAACTCCGGACCGCCTGCCCTCGCTTCACGATTTCTTCGCCCCCGGCGGCATCCTCTCCCAGTCCTCGCTCAACTTCGAACACCGCCGCGGCCAGTACGAGATGGCCCGCGCCATCGAATCCGCCTTCAAGGAAAAGCGCCACCTCATCGTCGAAGCGGGCACCGGCACCGGCAAGACTCTCGCCTACCTCCTGCCCGCCCTGCGCCTCGCCCGCGAGCGTCAGCAGCGAATCATCATCTCCACCGGCACCAAAAATCTGCAGGAGCAGCTTTTCTTCAAGGACGTCCCCTTCCTCGAATCGCTCCTCGGTCCGCTGAAGGTCTGCTACATGAAGGGCCGTGCGAACTATCTCTGCCGCCACAAGCTATACGCCCTCCGCGATAACCCGCTCCTCCACGGCCTCGAAGAGATCGACCAGTTCCACCACATCTCGCAGTGGGAGAAGACCACCGAGACCGGCGACCGCGCCGAGATCGACGCTCTCCCCGAATCCTCGCCGCTCTGGCAGAAGCTCGACGCCCGCACCGAGGCCTGCCTTGGCCAGACCTGCCCCGACTGGGAGCGCTGCTTCGTCACGACGATGCGCCGCAAAGCCCTCGAGTCCGACATCGTCATCGTCAACCACCACCTCTTCTTCGCCGACCTCAGCATCAAGCAGCAGGCTGCAAACGCCCCCGACGCCGGCATCCTGCCCGAAGCCGCCGCCGTCATCTTCGACGAAGCCCACGAGCTAGAAGAAGTAGCCTCCAACTACTTCGGCATCGGCCTGAGCAACCAGCGCATCGACGAGCTCATCCGCGATGTCGATCTGATGCTGAAGGCAAAGAAGGCCAGCACCTCAGCCATCGAAAGTGCCTGCGCTACATTGAAAGACCGCTCGCGCATGTTCTTCGCGATCCTTCCCACGGAGTCGGCCGGATTGCCCGGAGGCCCCGGTCGCATGCCCTTCCACAACCGCGAGGCCTTCCTCGAAGAGAGCGGCGACTACTACACCGGAGTCCTCAACGCGCTCACCCGCCTCGAAGGCGAACTAGACCACCTGAAGAACGTGGAAGAGTCCCCTGGCCTGCGCAAGCGTGCCGCAGACATCCGCGCCCACCTCGCTTTCCTTCTCGAATCTCCCGACCGCAACACCGTCTTCTGGATCGAGCGCCGCGCCGCCGGAGGAGTCCGCAACCTGGCCCGTGGCGCAGCTCACGCCGCCTTCCACACGCACCTGCAAGCCACGCCCATCGACGTCTCCGAACTCCTCACCTCCACGCTCTTCGACAACTACAACTCAGTCGTCCTCACCTCCGCCACCCTTACCGTCTCCGGAGGCTTCGACCACATCCGCCGCCGCCTCGGCCTCACCACCACACGCGAACTCGTCGTCCCCTCGCATTTCAACTACGAAAAGCAAGCCCTGCTGTATCTCCCGCCGAATATGCCCGACCCGCGCGAGCCCGACTTCCCGGAGAAAGCCGCCGAGCGCATCCGCCGCGTCCTCGAGATCACCAAGGGCCGCGCCTTCTGCCTCTTCACCAGCTACACACAGATGCGCAACACACACGAACGCCTCCTCGCCGAACTACCCTATCCGCTCCTCCTGCACGGCACCGCCCCTCGCCACGTTCTCCTCCAGCAGTTTCGCGACACGCCCAATGCAGTCCTCTTCGGCACGTCATCCTTCTGGCAGGGAGTCGACGTCCAGGGCGAGCAACTGAGCTGCGTCATCATCGACCGCCTCCCCTTCGCCGTCCCCTCAGACCCCGTAGTCGAGGCCCGCATGGAAGCCATCGAAGCTCTCGGCGGCAAACCCTTCTTCGACTACCAGGTCCCGAACGCCGTCATCACCCTCAAGCAGGGCTTCGGCCGCCTCATTCGCTCGCTCTCCGACCGCGGCGTCCTCATGCTCCTCGATCCCCGCATCCAACGCCAGCGCTACGGCCGCATCTTCCTCGAATCTCTGCCCCCCTACCGCCTGACACAGGACATCACCGACGTCGAGCAGTTCTTCAAATAAATCTCATAGCGTGTCCTTGCAAAGCCTGCGCAATGATGCGTCGGGATATCCGTTAACGGAACAACTCCCCCTTCACCTTTCACATCAGATTGGACAGACTGCGCTCGCGGGACCGAGCAATCGCACTGGAATTTGGCGGCCCGGCAGCTTGGAAACTCCTGTTTCCATGGAAAGGTTCAGCTCTATGACATTCCTACGTTTCACCCTTGTGGCCTCGGCCGCAATCGCTCTCTCATGCCTGCCCGGCGGTCCTTCAGCCGTGCAAGCGTTCGCCCAAACAGGCACCGCACAAACAGCGCCTGACAACTCGAATCAAAATAAAAACCACGCGGAGACCGCGGACAGCCAGACCAATGCGAAGGCTGACCGGCTCACCACCCAGAAGATTCGCAAAGCCATTATGGCCGACAAGACTCTCTCGACCTACGCGCACAACGTCAAGATCATCACTGCGGATGGCGCGGTCACTCTTAAAGGCCCCGTCCAGTCAGAGGACGAAAAACAAAAGGTTGCCTCGGAAGCAGCCAGCGTTGTCAGTGCCGACAAGGTCACTAACGAACTAACCGTCAAGCAGTAGTCGCTATCACGCAGTACAAATCTAGCTGCAGCAGCAGCCAAGGAGCACCAATCATGTCCAGCAAAAACGTAGCTGTTTTCGGTATTTACGCAACACCTGGCACAGCAGAGGCTGCAGTCGATCATCTGCTCGCCAACGGTTTTACCAACTCTGCCATCTCCGTTCTTCTTCCCGACGATGAAAGCACGCGCGCCTTCGCTCACGAAAAGGCCACCAAAGCTCCAGAAGGCACGGCCACCGGAGCCGTCACCGGTGGCGTGATCGGTGGAACGCTCGGTCTGCTCGCAGGCATTGGCGCTCTCGCCATTCCCGGCGTCGGTCCGCTCATCGCAGCCGGCCCAATCATGGCGACGCTCGCAGGAGCAGGCGCAGGCGGGGCCGTAGGTGGTTTGGTCGGAGCCCTCGCTGGCATGGGCATCCCCGAATACGAAGCGAAGCGCTACGAAGGAGCCGTCAAGAGCGGCGGAACTCTTCTCTCGGTTCATTGCGACACCTCCGAGCAGATCGACGCCGCGAAGGCCGCTCTGAAGAACACCGGCGCTCGCGATATCTCCTCCTCCAGCGAGGCAAGCTCGAAGGACACAGCGGGCGGCCGGGGAACCTTTGGCAACATCGCTGATGGCGAGAGACTTTCCTCTCGTACGCCGGACCGCGAGAGAGTCCTCGAACAGGACGATGTGGTTACCGCAGACCGCACAACGACCAGGTACTGATCGCCGCACACAAGTTGATCCGCACTTTACGGTGGGCCCGCTCAATTTCAAAGAGCGGGCTCTTTTTTGTCTGGTATCGGCTCCCGCACCGCAAACACCACTGCGCCGTAAAATAGACCATCCCATGGGACGCAATCTTTACATCCTCGCCGCCAGCCTCATCCTCTTCGCTTTGATCTCCTGCGGTGTCGCCTACACCAATATTGCGAGGCAGCCCGGCTCCCCCGGCGACGTCGCACTTTGGCGCACAATGGGCCTCGGTTTCTTGGTCGTCGGTCTCCTCGTCGCCCTTGCCGGCATCTTGTCGTCGCTATTCGAGCAGGCCGAGCGCCGTGCCGAAGAAGCCCGCCGAGCGAAGCGCAGGCGGTAAATACCCGCACAAAACAGTACAATCAAAGTACGGAACAAGCTGAAGCCGCGTCCCCTCAGCTCCCATCTAAATCACAGACGCGGTAACCGAAGGGATTCCAGAGTC
>DASZGZ010000155.1:0-6355 GCA_035938355.1 Acidobacteriaceae bacterium | reverse complement strand
CACAGCCCGCGGAAGCACGCTCTGTGCTCGAGCAGCAGCAGGAAGAAAAGAACCTCCGCCGCCTTCAGCTCATGATGAACATGGTGATGTCTGTCATCGCACAGGACAGCACGCTCACCTACGAAGCCGCATCGGAGATGATCGCGGACAGCCGCCGCGCCGCGCTCGCGATGTTTCCGGACAAGGAACTGGCCTACGAACTCATCTACCAGCCGAAACTGCAGCGCCTGATGCGCGACAGATTCCGGCTGCAGTAGGGGCTCCTGCTCATTTACCAGGAGCCTGCCGCGTCTTCCTGTACTCACAATACTGTCGCCCCGGCAGCTACTTTTGTTCCACGCTCGTCAGCCGCAGCGTGATCGTGCCCCAGAAAAGCCTCGCCCTCATCTGTACCGGCAGGTGACGGTTGTCGTCCGAATACCAGATCCAGATATTGCCGCGGTTCTTCACTACTCCTGCGTCGGCCGTCGGTTCTACGCGAATCGTCTGGAATGTGCCCGCCGTCGTTTTGATCTCTTCACGTGCTTCCGGTTTGAAGGTCACTGTCACCACGCGCATAGCGTCTGCGACCGGCATCGTAAAGTTCTGTCCCACTTCCAGCGGCTGCGCACCGGCAATAAAGATCGATGACATCAGGTCGGTCACGCACTGTGGAATCGGCGACTCCAGATGGCGACTCGTACCCTTTACGATGTTCTTCTCATCCAGCACCTGCTTATGCGCACCGTACTGGAACTGAAGCGTGCTCACAATCTGCCGCCGCCCCTCCTGCAATTGCTTCGCAAAGGTCTGCGAGCACCCCGTGCGCCGGTCAAACGACGACTGGAAGCGATCCACCACCTTGAAGAGCAGACTCACTGCACCGATCGAATCGCCATTCGCCTGCACCCGTTGCGTCGTTCCGTCGCTCTCAAGGTGGAAGGTCGCAGTTCCCGCCGGAAAGACTCGCCAGTCCACGGCATAGGAGAGCGTCTGGTGCTGCGGCAGGTACTGCTGAAGAGGCGCGGGAAGCGACATCTGCTGAGCTCCGGCCGCGATCGCCAGCAGGCCCAAAAAAACAAAAGGCAGTCGTCTCAAATACATCCCTCGCGCATATTGTTTTCTCAACGGCGAAAGCCAAGGCATACACGGTGAGGTAGCAGCCAATGATGCCCCTTCGGATAACTCTGCTATCTCACAGTGGCAGGAAAGGTGTTCTGTGCCAGACGAACAATTTCAGCAACAGTACCCCATAGATACCAATCGTGCCTAGCGTGGCGTTGTACTCGCGGTGTTTCCAATAAAGCGCTCCGGAGAAGCCGCTGGCCTTCGCGCCATCAGCCGTCACCGAGGCCGTTGGCGTCAGCCGGGGTATCAACCGCGGTACGCGTTTCGCGTATTCGTCATACCCGCTGAATCGTTCGCGCAGAAAAGCCTCTTCCGACAGAATTGTCGGCAGATAGATCAGCGCGAACAACAACGCGAGCGCGAGCGCGATCCACCAACTGTGCGCGGCCACGGCAAATCCAAACGCAATCAGCATCGAGCCCAGGTACAGCGGATTGCGCGTGCGCGCGTAGGGCCCCGTCGTCGTCAGCTCGGTGTTCTTCGTCACATAGCCCGAGGCATATGCGCGCAGCGCCAGGCCTGGCACCGTTCCCAGCAGACTCCATAGCACAGAGTGCACAGAGGGATGCGCCGTCAGCAGAAAGAACAGCGCAAACACAAATCCCATCGGCACGCGGATACGGCGCGCAATCCGAGTCCAACCCACACTCAAGCCTGCACCGCCGCGTCTCCCGCCGAACTTTTAGTCGCTCCCATCAGCTCATCCACCGCGCTCAGTACTTCTTCCGGCTCAATTGTCAGCAGGCCCGCCTCGGGCGCGCTCCGTCGCGCATGATCGCGTCGGCTCTCCGGATGCCGCAGCACGCGTGACGGCACGCCCCACGGCCCGTTGCGTGCCGGATCGGTCGGCCCATAGATGCCCACGACCGGCTTTCCCAGCGCGCATGCCAGGTGTGCCGGTCCAGTGTCACCGCCGATCACCAGTACGCTGCGTCTCGTCATTGCGATCAATTCTGCCATGTCTGTTGCGATCTCCTCTGCGGCGCCGCTGCTGCTCCGCGCCACATCTGCTGCCAATGCCTCTTCACCCGGCGCCCGGTTCACCACCACTCGATATCCGCGACTCGCGAGCCCGGCGGCGAGTGCACCATAACGCTCCGCGGGCCAGCGCTTCGCCCCCCACCCCGCACCTGGATGCAGCAGCACAAGCGGCTTCGCCTCGCGCAGCATCGCACTCACCCGCTCCTCCGCACTGCAATCCAGCGGTAGTGGCGGCAACTCCGGCGTCAGGTGCATCCCTGTCGCTCCTGCCACCACCTCGGCCGCCTGCTCGATCACATGCACGCCGTTCGTCGGCACTCTGCGCTGAAAGAACCACTTCGCCGGCCGCTCGCGCGGCTCTGCCTCTCCCACCAGGCCAGCACCCGATGCTCTTCCAATGAGCGCCGAACGCACCGCGCCCTGCAAATCGATCGCCAGGTCATAGCGCTCGGCGCGCAGCTCTTGCCGCAACCGCCGCATCGCTCGCCAGGTTGAAGCGGCGAACGGCTGCCGCGCCCATCCCCGCGCATTGGCCGTATGCACCACATCCACCAGCGGCATCACCGGGCTGCGGGGCGCGCCCGCGGCGCCGCTCTGCAACAATGGCGCCCATCTTGGCTCAATCACCCAGCCCAGATGACACTCCGGCAATTGCGCGCGCAGCGCTGCCACCGCGGGCATCGCGTGCAGCACATCCCCCATTGCACCCAGCCGCACCACCAACACACGCAGCCGTGCCTGTTCCGGATTATTGTGAAGCGGCAACTGTTGATTCTCTCATGCACTCCGCCTGCGCAGTCGTTGCTCCAGCGCATCCAGCGCCAGCTCCAGGTTACGCAGCCGCACCGTCAGCGTTGCCGTATATAACGGCGCCGTCTCCTCAATGCGCGCACGTTGCGCCTTCGTCAGCCGCGCCATGTCTTTCTCCGTCGTCAGAAAGCAGCGCGCTCCCTCCCTCACGGCCGCGGCACACAGCATCGTCACATCCGTATCCGTAAACCTGTGATGGTCCCGCCACGCACGCGTCGCCGCAATCGCGACGCCCTGCCTTCGCAATCCCTCCACAAATTCCTCCGGATGCGCGATTGCACTGAACACTACGGCCGCTCCCGACGGCGCGGGAACTTCCAGCTCGCGCCTGACGGTCCATATGTACGCGTCCGCGCGCATCCAGCGGCGCGCCTGCTCTTTCAAATCGATATCGTCCTCGCGCAGCACTACAAAATCAGCGCGTTCAATCGCTGCCAGCGGCTCACGCAGCCTCCCCGCAGGCAAAAGCGTTGTCTGAAAATCCGACCGGTGCAGCAGCACGATCTCAACGTCACGAGCGAGCCTGCGATGCTGCATTCCATCATCCAGTAAATGGACGTGGCGCTCATCGCCCACGTCTACACGCGTCGCCTCCGCCAGCCGTCCCGCGGCCGCACGCACGCGCCCGATAAAAACCGGCACCTGCGCGCGGCGCTCGATCAGCCATGGCTCATCCCCATAACGCGCCGCCGGATCATCTGTCGCAACCACGCGCTCTACTCCATCAGACGTCCGCCCATAACCACGTGAAAGCACATCGACCGACCATCCCCGCTCCGTCAGCGCGCGCGCCAGCGCTATTACAAACGGCGTCTTCCCCGCGCCTCCCACCGAGAGATTGCCTACGCTCACCACCGGCCACTCGAGCCGGTCAGCGCGCAGCCACCCGCGCACATAGGCCGCGCTGTTCAGCGCCTGCACCACCCCATACAGCGGGACCAGCGGCATCATTGGCCACACCACGCGCCTCAAGCGTTGCCCTCCGTAAGCAGCCGCAGCACCGCATCCGCGGCTCGTTCCGTCGCTCCCGCCTGTTTCTCAAGGACCTCTTTACCGCGAGTCCCCATCGCGGCCGCCGCCGGCGCATCCGCAAGCAGCGTCGCGATCTCGTCGCCCACACTTCCCTGCTCCACCAAACGCAGCGCATCCGCTGCACGCAGGAGCTCGACAGCATCGCGAAAGTTTTCATAGTGCGGACCCATCAATACCGGGACCGCAAACCGCGCCGGCTCCAGCGGATTGTGTCCTCCAGCCGGAACCAGGCTGCCTCCCACAAACGCCAGCGTCGCCAAACTGTAGACGCTGCCCAGCTCGCCGATCGAGTCCAGGAGAAAGACACTTCCTGCAGCCACCGCGTCACCATGCCAGCCTGACCGGTCCACCAACAGCAGCTTCCGGTCGCGCGCAAGAGCAGCCACACGGGCGAACCGCTCCGGATGTCGAGGCGCCAGCACCATGACCGCGTTCGGTTCACGGCTGCAAATCACGGGCCATGCCTCCAGCAGCAGCTGCTCCTCATCCTCCAGCGTCGACCCCGCTACCAGCACCTTCGCGTCGGGGCGTAACTGCCCCCGCAACTGCTCGATCAGCCCCGTAGACCGCGACGGCCGCACATCGAACTTCAAATTGCCGCCCACCCGCACCCTGTCCTGCGGCACGCCGATCGCCACAAACCGCCGTGCATCCTCCGCGCTCTGTGCCAGCACAAGCGTTAACATTCCCAGAAACGGTCGCCACCATCGTTGCATTCGCAAATACCGTGGCAAAGAGCGGTCGGAGACTCGCGCATTGACCACCACCACCGGCAATCGCTGCCCCGCGCATTCGGCCAATACGTTCGGCCACAGTTCGCTCTCCGCCAGCACGAGCATCCGCGGCCGAAGCGCGCGAAAGGCACCCCGCACCACCCACGGGAGGTCAATGGGGAAATAAAAACACCGGGCCGCACCGAAGCGATCCCGCGCCAGTTGCTGGCCGGTTCGTGTTGTCGTCGAAATCGCTACCGAGCCCTGGCCCAGCCGCGCATCCAGCTCTTCCACCAGCCGGCTGACCGCCATCACCTCGCCCACTGAAACAGCGTGCACCCAAACCTGCTGCCTGCCGGCCAGCGCATGACCCACGCGCTCGGCGCCGGAGCCCAGCCGCTCCCGGAGCCCATCGCGCCACCGTGGACGGAGCAGCCACACTGGCGCGCCCAGCACTAGCACCACCAGCAAGCCAAGGTTGTAAATGAGGAGAATCACGCCCTGCCGCAGACTAGAGCATATCTTCCCTGCTGTGAACCGCGGTCAGGTTGTCAAAGTGAACTACATAGGTGTATATACACTCGTATGGCTGATTTTCAGTCCCAGCTTGCGCGGACACGCTACTGCACCTGCTCCGCGCTGCGGCGGGCCACACGGGCCGTCACGGCACACTATGAGGCACACTTTCGCGGCTCGGGGCTGCGAGGGACGCAGTTCACGATCCTGTCGTGCCTGGCACAAGCCGGTCCCCTGCCGATGACGCGGCTGGCTGACTTGCTGGGAGTAGAGCGGACGACGCTGACGCGCAACCTGACGGTGCTGGCGCGACACGGACTGGTGGAATGGGTCAGCGCGAAGGACGGGCGCGTGCGAAAAGCGACGCTGACAAAGGCAGGAGACGCGATGCTGCACAAGTGCTTGCCGCGCTGGGTAGCGGCAGAGGCAAGCGCAGGGAAGGTGCTGAAGAAGTTCCAACTGCCGCAAATTCAGCTCTAACAAGGTAGGTGGCGGTCTTAGGCGGACGCAGTAAGGTTTTCATTGGGCCAATAGGTGTAGATACACGGAGGTGTCTATGTTCGATCTACTGTCGACCGCGGAGCTGACTGCCAGCGCCGCCATCGTTGTCTTCTTCCTCTCGTCAGCACTGTCGGAGACAGCGCGACGACGTGGCATGGTGGCGGCGGCGCTGGCAGGCTGGTTCTGCCTGGTGCTGGCTGCTGGCGCGACCGACGCACTTTCCTATCCCAGAGGAATGGGGGTGGGCCTTGCGGTGGTGATTCCGATCGCTGTGCTAAGCCTGCTGGTGCTTGGAACCACTCGCGGCCGCGAGTTGGTGCAGCGTGTGCCGCTGGCGGCGCTGGTGGGCATTCATAGCGTGCGTGTGCTGGGCCTTACGTTCGTGCTGCTCTACGCGGCGAAGCGCCTGCCCGCTCCGTTTGCCCCGGTGGCGGGTTGGGGTGACGTTGCGGTGGGAATTCTGGCGATACCGCTTGCTCTTATGTTGGCGCGCGGCGCGAGCAGTGTTCCCAAAGGGCTGATCACGTTTTGGAATGCGCTTGGACTGGCAGACCTGCTGATCGCCGTGACGCTGGGTGCGACGTCCTCGCCCGGGCCAATTCAACTGTTCCGTGGGGAGCCGAGTTCGGCGATCATGTCGACTCTGCCATGGATCCTAATTCCCTGTTTCCTGGTGCCTTCGCTCGCCTTCATTC
>DASZGZ010000154.1:0-6323 GCA_035938355.1 Acidobacteriaceae bacterium | reverse complement strand
AGCACTCAATGCGGCTTCGCCGGCGCGCTCCCGCTCCTCAAGCGACGGCTCCTCCGCCAACGCGACCTCGTGCTTGCCGGGCTCGGCCAACGGCACCAGCCGCTCGACAATGACACGCTGCGAGATGACCGAACGGAATTCGTTGAAGACCACATACGCCGCGTCGATCTCGCCGTGGACGTAGCGGTCCACAATGTCTTCCCCGATCTCGGCTACCGCTTCGAAGCGCAGCTTCTCGAGCATCCCCGGATGATCGCCGGTGACCTCAATCGGCGCGAAACGATCACCGCGCTTGCGCACCAGTGGCTTCTCTTCCAGTTCGCTCTGGAGCGACATGCCCTCTTCCGCTTCGGCGCGTTTCTGATCGTCCACTGCTGGATCTCTGGTTATCTTCGCGGCGGGATAACGGCGGCGGAAGAGATCCCGCGCCTTGCGGCCAATAGTCTCGACATCGACGTTGCGGCCCTGCTCGCCGTTTTGGGCTGCTATAAAACGCTGCGCCGCCTTGATGATGTTCGAGTTGAATGCGCCGGCAAACCCTTTGTCGCCGGAGACAACGATCAGCAGGACATTTTTCTCTTCGCGCGGAGCCAGCAGCGGGTGCCGCACCTCGCCAGTCTCCGGACTGTAGACATCAATGCGGCGCATCAGCGAGCGAATGACGCTCGCCATCATCTGCGCGTAGGGCCGCGCCGCCACCGCACGTTCCTGCGCGCGACGCAGCTTTGCCGCCGAGACCATCTTCATGGCCTTGGTGATCTGGCGCGTGTTCTTCACACTGCGGATGCGCCGTTTCAGATCGAGGACGTTTGCCATCGTTCGCTAGGCCTTTGCCGCTACTTCCTTCTGCTGTTGATCGGCTGCCCGCTTCTTCTCTTCCCGGTCCGCCTTCACCGAGGACTCCTTCAGCTTCGCGTCCTGGTGCTCTGCGAGGTAGTTCTCCTTGTATTCCTTCAACGCCGCCTTGATGCGGTTCTTGAGGTCGTCATCGAGCGTCTTCTTCTCGATGATGTCCTTCAGCAGCTGCGACTGAGCCGAGTCGAGATACTTGTACAGGCCCTCCTCGAAGCCGTGGATATCTTCCACTTTCAGGTCGTCTAGAAAGCCGTTGGTGCCGGCGAAAATGATCACCACCTGCTTCTCGGTGGGCAGCGGCGAGAACTGCGGCTGCTTCAGAATCTCAGTGAGGCGCACACCGCGGTTCAACTGGTTCTGCGTCACCTTGTCCAGGTCCGAGCCGAACTGCGAAAACGCCGCCAGCTCACGGTACTGCGCCAGGTCGAGCTTCAGCGTGCCGGCCACCTGCCGCATGGCCTTGATCTGCGCTGCACCACCGACACGGCTGACCGACAGGCCGACGTTCACCGCCGGACGCACACCGGAGTTGAAGAGATCGGTTTCCAGATAGATCTGTCCGTCGGTGATCGAAATCACGTTCGTCGGGATGTACGCCGAAACGTCGCCCGCCTGGGTCTCGATAATGGGCAGCGCGGTCAGCGATCCCCCACCCTTGGCATCGCTCAACTTGGAAGAGCGCTCCAGCAGACGCGAGTGGAGATAGAACACGTCGCCCGGATACGCCTCGCGCCCCGGCGGCCGGCGCAGCAAGAGCGAGATCTCGCGATACGCGACCGCGTGTTTCGAAAGATCGTCATAGATCATTAGCGCGTGCTGGCAGTTGTCACGGAAGTACTCGCCGATCGCGGTTGCGGCATAGGGCGCGATGTATTGCATCGGTGCCGGTTCGGAAGCCGTCGCGGCCACCACGATCGTGTAGTCCATCGCACCGTACTCTTCGAGCGTCTTCACCACCTGCGCAACGGAAGAGCGCTTCTGCCCGATCGCGCAGTACACGCAGATCAGGTTGTTCTTCGCGTTGTTGATGATGGTGTCGATCGCCACCGCGGTCTTGCCGGTCTGGCGGTCGCCGATAATCAGCTCGCGCTGTCCGCGGCCGATCGGAATCATGCTGTCGATCGCCTTCAATCCGGTCGCCATCGGCTCGCGCACCGGCTGCCGGTCTACCACGCCCGGAGCCAGCCGCTCCACCGGATAGTCCACCGTGTTCGTGATAGGGCCTTTGTCGTCGATCGGCTGCCCCAGAGCATTCACCACACGCCCGATCAAAGACTTGCCGACGCCCACGCTCATGATCTTGCCCGAGCGCTTCACCTGGTCGCCTTCCTTGAGTTCGGTGTAGTCACCCAGCAGCACCGCGCCTACTTCGCTCTCATCCAGGTTCATGGCCAGACCTGCCACGCCGTGCGGAAATTCGATCAGCTCGCCGGCCATCACCTTCTCCAGCCCATGGATGCGCGCAATGCCGTCTCCGAGGGTGATGATCGTCCCCACCTCGTCGACGTGCACCTCGGAGTCATAGTTCTGGATCTGTTCACGTAGCAGTTGCGTGATTTCGTCTGCCTTGATATGGGCCATGCTTCTATCGTCTCTCTGTCTCTGTCGAGTCTGAATCTGTCTCGGAAAATTGCTTTTTGTCGTGCGACTGCTGCAGAACCCTGCCCCTCGCTAGCCGGCTATGAGTTCCTGCTTCATGCGGTCCAGGCGACCGCGCACCGAACCGTCGTAAATGGTGCCGCCGATGCGCACCACTGCGCCGCCAATCAGGCCATTATCCTCTCGAAAGCGGGCGCGCACACGCGTCCGGGTCAGGCGTGCCACCTGCTGCTCCATCTGACGGCGTTCGTCGCCGTCCAATCGGCGTGCGGAGATCACTTCCACCTCTGAGATGCCCTGGCGCCGGTCCACCTCCGCGCGATATTCGGCCACGATCTCATCAATCGCGCTCATCCGCTCGTAGCGCACCAGCACTGCCAGAAAGTTGCGCACCTCGCGTCCAAGGTTCAGGCGCCGCGCGAACGCATCGATCACCCGCACCCGTGCCTCGGTGCCCAGCGCGGGATTGAACAATACCTCGCGCAGGTCAGCGCTTTCATGCAGCGTGGCCAGAAAATCGTTCAGCTGTGCATTCACCTGGTCGATCGGGATGTTTCCGCCGAGGACCACGTCAGCAAAGGCCCGTGCGTAACGAGCAGCAAACTCCGCCATCAGTTGCGGCCCCCCTCGCTGCCATTGGAGCCAAGACTCGAGGCGAATTCCTGAATCAGGGTGCGGTCGTCTCCTTCGGTCAGGTGCAGCCGCGCGGTCGCGCGATCGACCGCGAGCTCCGCGGCAAACTGGCGCAGGCGGCGCTCTGCGGCAGCCCCCGCAGCGGAAATCTCCTGCTCGGCCGTAGTCACAATCTTCTTCTTCTCGTCTTCCATCGCCTGCCGGATGCGAACCTCGTCATTGGCGCTGTCGCGCTCGGCCTGCGCCCGTACTGCGGCGATCTCGCTGTCCAGGTGACTCAGCCGTTCCTCAACGCTGCGCAGCCGCGCTTCGGCTTTTTCGGTGGCGGATTGGGCTTCCACAATCTGCCGCTCCAACAGTAGGCGCCGGCTGCGAAAAGCCTTGGGCAGCCCAGTGACCAGGTAATAGCCAACGAAGACGAACAGCAGGATGGCGTTGAAGGCCCAGAAGAACCCCGACGCTACGTCCGGCGACAGATGGAAGAGTCTCGCAAAGGCACTCACTGGCTTGGAGTGCTTGAAGACATACTCCTCGTCCTCCTGCTCCGCCTTGGCCAGGTTTTGTGAAGACGCCGTCTGGCTGTCAACAAAGACGCCGTTATCCTGCGCCGGCACGTTGCCGGGTGCAGCGGAGGGCTGCGCGGCAGGGTGTGGTGCCGTGGGAGCCGTCTGCGCGGGTGCGGGCGTCAGCGCGGCGGCAAGCAGGAGCGTGGCGGCCAGGGGCCGCAGGAAGGCTGCACGCATTAGTAGGCACTCCCAGGAGCCGTAGCAGAAGGCCCTACGCCGGTGGCGGAAGGAAGGATGACCCGCAGGATTTCAGCTGCCAGCCCATCTGCCTTGACGTCCAGCGCGGCGCGCGCCTCCGCTGCCTCGGCATCGAGCCTCTCCCGCGCCGTACGCACCTGCTCGTGTGCCGCATGGCGTGCCTCTCCAAGCATGCGATCGCGCTCCCGCTGCAATGCCTGCATGCGCTGCTCGCGTGCGCGGAAGATCTCTGCCCGGGCTGCCCGCAGCTTCGCCTCGTATTCCTGGGCGCGCGCATCCGCCGTGCGGATCGCCGCTTCTGCCCGTGCCACGGCGCCGCTCGTCCGCTCCCGCCGCTCGGACAGCACCTTCACCAGCGGTGCATGCACCAGCATCCGGTAGGCCGCAAGCAACAGCAGAAACAGCACAGCCGTCGGTATCGAACGCAGGAAGAGATCAGCCAATTGATGGAGGATTAGGTCCAATGCAGTCCCCGAGGGTGCCATCCATCAGGATGGAAGATGGCGGCAAATACGTCTGGAAACTATGGTTCTAACAGAGCAGATTTTGGGGTGTCAAACCGCGCTGGAAAGAGCAATTGCGCGGCTTTCGGGTTCCCGAACAATATCTCTGTCTAGTTCTTGACCAGGCCCGAAATGGGGGTACACTGGTATGTATCTCGACCCAATCCGGGTCTACTGGACGCAGGGTCGAAGGGACGTAACACCGCTTCCCTTCCCCTGCAGTTCAGCACTCACACCCTGATAATTCACGCCATCCTCAAGCGGGCGAGGCTTCGTCCTTCCCCCCGTGATTTCCATGCCAGAAGCGCCGGTATCGTCCCAGCAGCGATGCTGGTCCTTCAACCACCATGCTTACGTCGCTTCCGCTGAAAGTGCGCTCTGCGATGCGCGCGCCGGCCCCCAGCGCCGCCAGTATGCCACCCTCGCTTTGCGGGACTGTCATCGCCCGCGTCTCCAGCGGATCGGCCGAGAGCGCGGCATCCATTCGCGCCAGCAACTCCGGCACTCCGTCACCCGTCTTTGCGGATAGCAAGGCCACATCCGCACGCCCATTCAGTCCCGCGCGCTCCGCCTCCGGCAGCAGATCGCTCTTGTTCAGCACCTGAATCTGCTTCGCGTCCCGCACGTCCAGCTCCGCCAACACGCGGTCTACCTCGCGATGGTGCTCTTCGCGCATCGGGCTCGCCGCGTCCTCTACGTGAATCAGAACCTCGGCCTTCTGTACCTCTTCGAGCGTGGCCCGAAAAGAGGTGACCAGGGTGTGCGGCAGATCGCGGATGAATCCCACCGTGTCAGACAGCAGAATCTTGCGCCGTGATGGCAGCGTGAGCGCCTTCAGCTTGGGGTCGAGCGTGGCGAACATGCGCGCCGATTCGAGCACATCGGCGTGTGTGAGCCGGTTGAACAGCGTGCTCTTACCAGCGTTGGTATACCCCACTAGCGCAATCGTGGGAACCGGCACCGCCTCGCGGCGCTGGCGTTGCTGTCCGCGCACCCGTCGCACCGCCTCCAAGTCGCTGCGCAACTGCACCAGCCGGCGCTGGATGCGCCGCCGGTCGGTTTCGAGCTTTGTTTCACCCGGCCCTCGCGTGCCGATGCCGCCGCCCAACTGTGACATGGCCGCGCCTCGCCCGGAGAGCCGCGGCAGCATGTATTCCAGCTGCGCCAGTTCCACCTGTAGATGGCCTTCGCGCGTCCGCGCGTGGCGCGCAAAGATGTCGAGGATAAGCTGGGTGCGATCAACCACGCGCGCTGGCAGTTCGCTCTCGAGGTTTCGCAACTGTGTCGGTGACAGATCCTGATCGAACAGGATGACGTCCGCGTCGGCCGAGGCCGCCACCCCAGCCACTTCCACGATCTTCCCCTTGCCGATCAGGGTTGCAGCATCCGGCTCCAGCCGCCGCTGCGCCACTTCGGCGACGACATCGCCGCCGGCGCTCACTACCAGCTCACGGAATTCTTCGCGGGCAGATTCGAAGTCAAAGGCAGAGGCGGCAGGCCGCGGCGCGCGTTCCGGCGACGGGTCGCCCGCGGCACCGTCGGACAGATGGTCCAGAGTCTTCGAGGGTTGAGCGGCCGCCCGCGCTTGAGCAGCGGCACGCGACATCGCGCGCCGCCGCCCGGAAAATTCCACCGACACCAGCACACACCGGTTGGTGCGGGCGGGCTGCAAAGGCACGGCTCTGTTCATACAGCGAGGTGGGGGAGGACAACCGTCGTTGTTACGATTCCGCCTCCTGCCGCAGCGGCGTCGGCTGGGCATGCGGCACTGCAGCCGGAGGATGGCCGAGCCGATGATCGTGCATCACGGAGCGATTGCTCACCACCGTCGAGATGGCGTGCTTGAAGATCAACTGCTCCTGGCTGTTGTTTTCCAGGAGCACCGAATACTTGTCGAAGGACCGGATTTTGCCGGTAAGCTTGACGCCGCTGACCAGGTAAATGGTGATGGGGGTCTTGTCCTTGCGAA
>DASZGZ010000153.1:0-3091 GCA_035938355.1 Acidobacteriaceae bacterium | reverse complement strand
CCGCTGGTGGGCTTCGAGGAAGGGCTGAAGCGGACGGTGGCCTGGTATCGGGAGGCGTTTGCGCGGCGGGTGAAAGAGGATGTGCCGGTTTCGTAGGGGTGAGCCAGTTTCCTGCGCTGTTTTCTTACTTGGAAGCAGAGCATTCTTCCATTTCATGCGTCATTACCGAAGTTGATGGAGCGGAGGCGCAATTCCTATGCAAGCTGCCCGCAGCCCGAGAACGAATTCTCGTTGGCTCTTGCTGCTGTGTGCTGTTGTCGCGCCGAACCTCACATATGCGCAAGCCGCCGACCAGTTGCTCCGCGAGACTGCGAAAAACTATCAGACGCTCACCAGCTATGAGATGAGCGGTCGCGCGACCGTAACGATCCCTGGTTCCGTCTGGCAATCTACCGGGAACTTCACGGTCATAGGACCTCGAAAAGAGCCGTCGCAAGATGGCGGACCGCCCAAGATGATTCCGGGAGGCGGCCGGATAGGCGGATTGAAATCCGTGAAGACCGTGCCGGACTCGCCCGAGCAGCAGCCCGCAAATGTGAGCTTTCCCTTCGCGCTACTGATGCACTTCGGCGCGAAGATAGCGGACGATGTCGTCAGCGTGGAACGCTCCGGCTCGGAGACCTTGAAGCTCGACGGAGAAGACGTCCCTTGCGAGATTCTCAAAGTGACTTACACGCCGTCTACCTACGAACACCAGCACCCCGAGTCGATCTCCTATTGGATCAGCCCTGCAAAACACCTGGTGTTGAAGGAAGTACTGACCTTCAATGCCGACCGTCACATTGACCACGCTTTGTGGACAATCACCGTCGCTTCCATCAAATTCGATCGGCCGACACCGCAATGGGTACTCGACATGGCGGACATTCCGGCTGTGAAGGAGCGCACCGAGTGGGTCGGCCAGGCGGCTCCTGAATTCAAGCTTCCAGCTTCTGATGGATCGCTTGTGACGCTTTCTTCTCTGCGGGGGAAGGAAGTGTTGCTAGATTTCTGGTCGATTACGTGCGGACCATGCAAGTTGGAGATGCCCATCATCGAGGAGGTGGGCCACGAGTATCTGGGTAAAGGAGTAGTGCTCTTGGGGATTTCCTTTGATCCCACTGAAAAATCAAAAAAATGGCTGGATCGAAACAAGCGCTCTCTACGCACACTCACGGATTCCGACTTCGAAGCTTCAGACGCGTACAAGGTTCATGGAATCCCGGCGCTCGTTCTGATTGGACGAGATGGGAAGGTACAACAATACTGGGAAGGCTCGGTCCCGAAGGCGGCGATCCAAGCCGCTTTGAACTCGTCACTGAAAAAACGTAAGCACTTGTTAAATTGAGCCAGTTACACCGGCCGGCTTCGAATGAAGTGGTCCACTGCCTTGCCCACAAGTGGGACACATCGTCCCCGTTTGGTAACGTGACTGTCTCGGTTACAGCCATAATTCCCTTGTTTTGCAACGGATAATCGACGGAGGACTCTCCAGCGCCGCGTGATGCGCTGGAAGGGAAAGGGCCGACTCCTCCGGGATCATGCAGCAATACGGGACCAGACAGAAGAGCGGGCCGCAGCGCGCAAGGATGAGTCGCGGCGAGACGATGCTTCGGGATGCCGGGCTTCGAAGTGCGGTGCTTCGAGCCGCAGGTCTGCTGTTGCTACTAGGGATAGCTGCTGCGACTGTGATGGCGCAGAGCACAGGGACGGCGGCGCTGAATGTGCCGTGGTCGCCCCTGGCGCCGCAAAGCCTGAGCGGCGCGGCGACCGGATCCGCAGGCGGCCGCGTGCTGAGCGTGGCGGTCGATCCGTCGGACACCAGCGGCAACACCATATATATCGGCACCACCGGTGGAGTCTTTAAGTCGACGAACGCGGCTGCATCGAGCGGTGCGGCGTTTGTGCCGGTGACGGACCTGGTGCCCTCGGTCGACGTGGCGCATACCCACATCAACCTCGCGAACGTGGGTGCGGTGACGGTCCAGCCTGGACACACGGGCGTGGTGCTCGCCGGGACAGGCGACCCGACCAACGAGCTCGACTCCCTCTACGGAACAGGGATTCTGCGCTCGGCCGATGGCGGCAACTCCTGGACTTCGATCACGGGCTCGCGCGATCCGGCCACCGGTCTGGAACAGAACAGCTTCTTCGGCGAGGCGTTTGCAGGTTTCGCGTGGAGCACTTCGATGCCAAACCTGGTTGTGGCTGCGGTGACGACTGCGCCGGGAGCCGCCCGAGTGAATGCAGGGTATACGAGTGTGGGCGACGACAGCGCGAGCGGGCTCTACTACTCAGTGGATGCAGGACAGACGTGGCAGCTGGCGTCCATCCAGGATGGACCATTCCAGGTGCTGCAGGCGCCGGGGCAGCAGACGGGCGTGGTTGCGCTGGCGGTGGTGTGGAACCCGATGCGGCAGATCTTCGTGGCGGCGCTGCGGAATCACGGATTCTATTCCTCGCAGAATGGCGCGGCGTGGACGCGGCTGCAGAATCAGCCGGGAACAGCGCTGAGTGGCCTTACCTGCCGGTTTCCCGGCGGGTCAAACTGTCCGATCTACAGCGCGGCGCTCGCGGTGCAGCCGGGCAGCGGCGACATGTTTGCGATGGCCGTGGACCAGAACGACAAGGACAGCGGGCTGTGGGAGGATCTCTGCGGCGCGGCGGGCGGGGGGTGCTCTGCGCAACAGCCGGTCTTCGGAAAGCAGATCAGCATCGCAAATGCGCTCGAAACCGGCACAGGAGTGATCGCTGGTTCAGCCCATGCGTTGTGGCTCGACGCGATTCCCTCCGGCAACGACACGCTGCTCTTTGCCGGGACGCAGGATCTCTTTCGCTGCAGCATGGCGGCAGGTTGTGTATGGCGCAACGCGACGAATGTGCACACGTGCGCCACGACGACGCAGGTCGGCCCCAGCCAGCATGGCGCGGCGTGGGTGGCGAACACGACGAATCTGTATTTTGCAAACGATCGCGGGCTGTGGCGCACCGGCGATGCGCTGAACCAGCAGCAGCCCGTCTGCTCGGCCGACGATGCGACCCACTTCGCCAATCTGAACGCGACGCTGGGCTCGCTGGCGGAGGTGACGTCGCTGGCGCAGGATCCGACGGA
>DASZGZ010000152.1:0-6368 GCA_035938355.1 Acidobacteriaceae bacterium | reverse complement strand
AATGGCTGGACGATCCACGTCCGCAGCAGCCAGCGTTCCGGCCACTCCGGAACGACATTCTCCCTCTGCATGCCCATTCCCGCGTAGCGCGGTGTCGCAGCAGTCGCTCCTGCATCGCCGCCGCTCTCGCGACAGCGGACTTCCCCGCACGCTAGACTGACTCCCGAACGCCCATGCAGCCGCCATCGTCTCCGTCCTGCACCCGCCGCCAGGCGCTCCGTCTCTTCGCCGCCGGACTCGGCTCGCTCCTCGCTTACGCATCTGCCTTCGCCGAAGACTCCTTTATCTACGGCAAGGACATCGACGGCCACGATGTGACCTCACTCGCTCGACCCGACGCCGGCACAAAAGGCATAAGATTCATCGCCGCCATCTTCGTCGCCACCGACTGCCCCGTGTCGAACCGCTATCTCCCGCTGCTCGCGCGGATGTCAACGCAGTTCGCGCCGCAGGGCGTCCGTCTCTGGCTCGTCTATCCCAACCCCGGCGATAACCTCGCCGCTGTCCGGTCTCATCAATTGAAGTACCCCGACGCCTCCCTGCCCCAGCTCATCGCCCCGGATCCGCGCTTCCTCGCCCATGCGCACGTCCACGTCACGCCCGAGGCCGCCATCTTTCAGCGCGACGCAATGAAGCAGCCCGTCCTCTGGCATGGCCGCATCGACGACCGCTACCTCAGCTTCGGCACCCAGCGTCCGGCCGCGACACGCCACGACTTCGCGGACGCGCTCAACGCTATGCTCGCCGGCCGCCAGCCCCCGCCGCCCACGGCGCCGCCCATCGGTTGCGCCATCCTGCCCAACGCCATCCTGCCCCGAGCATGACGCGACGATCACACCTCGTCATCAGCGCCGCGACGATCCTCGCCTTCTTCGCCTGCTCCGCTCGCGCCAGCTATGCGCAGGCGAATCACGACACCGCCGCAAACCCGCCCACTTGGTCGCACCACATCGCGCCCATCCTCTACAACAACTGCACCACCTGCCATCACCCCGGCGGCGCGGGTCCCTTCAGCCTGCTTACCTATGACGACGCGCGCCGCTGGTCGACGCAGATCCTCACCGTCACCCAGACGCGATTCATGCCGCCGTGGCTGCCCGAGTCGGGCTATGGCGACTTCGCCGACAACCGCCGCCTCTCCACCGAAGACCTCACGAAGATCAAACGCTGGGTGAGCGCCGGCATGCCCGAAGGCATCCCCGCCGAAGCGGGCCCAGCGCCGAAGTACACCTCCGAGTGGCAGCTCGGGCCGCCTGATCTCATCCTCAGCGCGCCTGAATCCTTCACCGTTCCCGCCGACGGCCAGGACCTCTTCCGCAACTTCATCTATCCGGTCAATGTCACACGCACCCGTTATGTCCGCGCCATCGAGATCCTTCCCGGCAATGCGCGCGTCGTGCACCATGCCAACATACTCATCGACCGCACCGCCGAGCTCCGCCGTCAGCACTCCAGCGACTGGCGCGCAGGCATCCCCGGCATGGAACTCGAGATCGGCTCCGGAGATCGCTTCGATCCCGACAGCCACTTCCTCTTTTGGAAGCCCGACACACCCGCCGTCGTCGAGCCGCCCGGCATGCCCTGGCGCATCGATCCCGGCAACGACCTCATCCTTAATACTCACCTCAAGCCTACCGGCCGCGTAGAAACCGTCGAGCCGCGCATCGGCCTCTACTTCACGGACACTCCGCCCGTCCGCGCTCCCATGTTGCTGCAGCTCGAGCACGACGCCGCGCTCAACATCCCCGCCGGCGACAGCCACTTCGTCGTCGAAGACGAATTGCGCCTGCCCATCGCCGTCTACGCGCTCGGCATCTATCCGCACGCCCACTATCTCGGCAAGCAGCTCGAAGCCTGGTCCATCGCGCCCAACGGCGCACGCACCCCGCTCATCCTCATCAAGGACTGGGACATCGACCGCCAGTCGGTCTACAGCTATCGCCAGCCGCTGCTCCTGCCCGCGGGCTCCGTGCTCCACATGCGCTACGTCTACGACAACTCCGCCGCCAACCCTCGCAACCCCGCCAACCCGCCGGTTCGCGTGCGCAATGGCAACCGCTCCACCGACGAGATGGGTCACCTCTGGCTGCAGGTGCTGCCAGTACATCCGATGGAACGTAACAGCTCCGGTGGCGATATTGACTCCCGCATGCTCCTCGAACGCGCCTGGATGGAACACCGCCTCACCCGCGACCCCGCCGACGCGCTCGCCGCCTACAACCTCGCATCGCTCGACAGCATGGACGGCAATCCCGCGGGTGCGATTGCGATCTACAAAAAACTCGCCGCTGCGGAGCCGCCAAATTCTCCCAACGCCGCCCGCGTCGCCACCTAGCTCGGCGCGGCACAGCAGCAAAGCGGCGACTGGCAGGCCGCGCTCGTGACCTACCGTCACGCGCTCACGCTCGATTCCACATACGCCGACGCGCGCTACGACCTCGCGACCCTTGAGCTCCAGCACGATCAGTACGACGCCGCAGCCTCCGACTACCGCGCCTTGCTGGCGAACTCTCCCGATGACGCCGCAGCCCACGGTGGTCTCGGCGCAGCGCTCGCACAGCTCCAGCAACCAGATGCCGCCCGCGCTGAGTTCGATCGTGCACTCGCGCTCGACCCCGCGCAGCCCGACACACTCGCCAACTACGCGTCGCTCGAACTCGCCAGCGACAACTCGCAACACGCGCAGGAGCTTCTCACCAGAGCCATCGCCGCCGGAGCGCACGACGCCGCCACGTATCAACAACTCGCCTTCGCCGATCAGCAGACCCGCCATCCCGTCGAAGCCGAAGCCGCACTACGCTCCGCCATCGCCGCCGATCCCGCCGACCCGACCGGCCATTCCCTGCTTGCACAAATGCTCGCCGCGCGCGGCGATCTCGCCGGCGCCATCACGGAACAACAGGCCGCGCTCCACATCGATCAGAAAGACGCCGACGGCTGGAGCAACCTCGGCGTCCTCCACGCGCAGACAGGTCAGGTGTCAGCAGCGCGCAGCGACTTCGAGCACGCGCTAGCCATCGACCCGCAGCACGCGCAGGCCCGCGGCAACCTCCAACGCCTCAACTCGGAAAATTCAAAACGTTAGGTCATGCACTGAGGCTATCCGGGACAGGGGCCCTCTCAGTGCTAACCAAAGAACTCTACTGCGTGGAAAGCCATGTTTCCGGCGGCATCGTACTTGCGAACTGTCCGATAAGCCTCTGCATGGTTGGCAGATCACTCTGCGGCGTCGCATAGAACGAAACATCCGAATACATCCCTCCGCCCAGGAAGAGGCCGTCGCGCTGATGGATTACCCCGATCTCAACCCAGGATCTCGGTGCATCTGCAAAGGCTTTCGGATAAATCATTACTAACCCGACATCGTGACGTCGCGCGATGTCCTCCATCCAGGCCGTGCTCTTGTCACCCCGCATAGCGGCTTCAGTAGATCCAAGGCCCCAAAGGTCCAATACATAATTCTTGTCGCCGTGATCGTAACTGACCCAACCTAGATCGTTGACGGCAACATTGCCGTGATAAAACTCATCAGCAAAGCGATGCATTTGGAACTGTTGCCGGTATATGCGAGTAGAAACAATCGGAGTCAGAAAAATACCGGCGATGTATGGCGACCCTGCTACGGCCAGACTGGTTGCAAGCACGCCCGCCGAGACTCGCTGTCTGCTGCAAAGTACACCGAGAAGGATGAGGGTGGCGAAGATACGCACGCAGACCTCGTACCGGTAGAACCACCCATAGGGGCCGAAACCGATCACCAGCCATACGCCAAGAGCCGCCGCACTGAGTACTTTCTTTTGTGTGGTATTGGCTTTTTTGCTCCATGCGAGGAAGAGCAGGACCACACCCATCAGCAGAATTGTGTTCCCAGCGACATCCAATATGTAGTGCTGCGACGCGAATCGAAGGAGCTGAACTACGCGGTGAATCGGATTCGTTCCATTTCCAATGACACCGCCTTTCACAAGGACGGATGTAGGCAGCCACGGCAGGCCATCCCTATGAAGGAAGAGTGAAAAACCTGCCAGGGGAATCAAACTGCAGCCTCCAGTCAACAAGGCAGCAGAGCGTCGCCCCTGGAACCAGCAGGAGAGAACGACTGGCAACGTGAATGCCAGATCCTCATAGCGCACTGAGGGAGCAAGTGCCGCGCAGAATAGCGCCACCGGGGGAATCGGCCGCCCCTCGTATGCTTCCAACAGTCCATATGCGCAGCCGCTCACCAGTGCTATCTGAAGCACGTGCTCCATTCCCATAAAGGTCAGGCCGAAAAGATTCGCAACCAGGATGAGCAGGAACGCAATGAGCCATTGCATCCCCACGGGTGCTTCGGGATTACGAGAGATCCACCAGCGTTCCACAATCCTGCCGATCATCGTGCAGGCTAGGACTCCGAAACCAAGATTCAGGATGAGCGGAAACCACGCCCCGAGACCGGTACGGCTCAAAGGAGCAATCAGGAAAGGCCAGAGAATACTGGACGAAGGAGAGGAGGGCTCGGAAGCATTCAGCCCGTAGTGCCCATGTGCGATCTGTTGCGCAAGCGCAAGGTGTATATAGGCATCGTCAAGAGAGTAGGAGAAGTGGCCCCGTGTCATCCACAATGTGGTGATCAGCAAAATTGCAGATCCTGAAAAGTAAACCGCCAGCAAGCGAAATAAGAAGGTGCGTCTTCTAATCACGCGCACAGTGTATCCCACGTCTCTTGCTGCTACGTTCTCCTTGTGTCCACGCTGTTCAGGCGCGAATCTCGCGCCGCTCCAACGCAAGCTGCGCAATCATCAGCAACACTAGGATCGCAATCACCCGCCCGCCAAGCTCCAGCCAGACATGCGGCGCAACCGCCGAGCTGTACTGATACGGAAACGGATCGACCCACCAGCTCGGGAAGAAGTA
The DNA here is from genome assembly GCA_035938355.1 of Acidobacteriaceae bacterium. GTDB lineage: Bacteria > Acidobacteriota > Terriglobia > Terriglobales > Acidobacteriaceae > KBS-83. The sequence continues at coordinate 1,472 of DASZGZ010000152.1, read as the reverse complement.
CTGCGTCACACCACCCCACACGCGGAAAGCTTTCACGTGCAGGTAGGCATAAGCAATCAACACTGCGACGGAAATAACCCGCGCCGTCTTGTCCCGCGGAATCAGCATCGTACACAGGTAGGTGACCGCGTAAATCAGCCCGGCGAAGACCACTCCGCTGAGCGGCACCAGCAAAAAGACAAGTGGTGAGACTGAACTGCCTGGCGGAAAGCGAAGGATGCCCGCCAGTGCAAATATCCCGAAGAGCAGCGTCAGTCCCCACGCCAGCGCCGCCATTAAGCCAAAACTGAAACCGCTGTCGGACCAAAGGAAAAAACGCCGCAAGCGAGGCCGCGTCAGCATGAACGCTCCCCGGTCCTCGGCAATGTCATGGCCTATTCCGTCGCCCCCAAGAGACCACCCTACGAACAGCAGGAGAACGCCGGCGACACTCAGTCCGCGTGTGAGCAGCCATTCGGCGCTCGCATGCGAGCCTGTCACAATGTTCGTCGGCCCATGCCGCAACAAGCCATACAGCATGAACACAATGGGCACGAAAAAGATCGCAACACTCAGCCGCGCATCACGCCAGCTTTTCAAGAGGTACATGGCTACTCCTTCTCTTTGCCGTCGTTACCCAGGCACTCAAGAAAAATCTCCGACAGGTTCATGGGTGAAGACTGCAGCACCGTCGCGCCGTCGCGCTCGAGCGCATCCACGAACTCCTCCGCTCCGTCGCGGACCACGTACTCCGTGCTCGCGCCCGACCGACGCACCCGCATCGCGGCCCCCCGCGCAACCATCTCTGACACGCCTGCAACCTGAATCCGCCGGAAGCGCGTCCGTAACTCCTCCATCGGCGCCTCCAGCAGCAGCTTTCCCTTGTCGATCATTCCCACCCAGTCCGCAATCCGCTCGATCTCCGACAGGTGATGCGACGACATGAAGACCGTGCGTCCCTCCGCCGCCACGTCCTCCACCAGCACCCGCAACAGTTGATCCGTCACCACCGGATCGAGGCCCGCCGTCGGCTCATCCAGCACCAGCACGTCCGGCTGCTGAGCCAGCGCCAGCAGCAGCCACATCTTCGTCTGGTTGCCGCGCGACAGGTTGCGAAACCTCTGCTTCATCGGACTTTCGAAGACGCGCACATACCGCGCCACCAGCTCATCGGACCAGCGGGGATAAAAACCGCGATTCAAGCGCACCAGCTGATCGCCGGTCCAGCCGCTTAGCAGCGGCCGGTCGCTCACATAGCCCACGCGCTCCAGCACCTTCACGCGCTCGGCATGAGCATCCATCCCCAGCACGCGCGCCGTGCCAGCGTCGGGCCGCGCCAGGTCCAGCAGCATCCGAATCGTCGTCGTCTTCCCCGATCCGTTGCGCCCCACCAGCGCGTACACCGCGCCCCGCGGCACCGAAAGACTCAGCCCATCCACGGCCGCAATGCTGCCGTAGCGCTTCACCAGATCGCGCGTTTCAATCGCCAGTTC
>DASZGZ010000151.1:0-3909 GCA_035938355.1 Acidobacteriaceae bacterium | reverse complement strand
GAGCGGCAACGCAGCGTGGTTTCGGTACATCGTGTGGAACTACCGGACACCGAAGGCCCGTCCGATTGCATATGGGGTTGGAGCGTTCCGAACGGTGCAGATCGACAACGCGCACACACGCGTGACCTGGACCTACTCCTTTCGGTTAAAGGACGATGTGTTTCCGGGTGAGCTTGGCGCGCTAGGGCAGTGGCTTTTCCGGGCGGGCTTCCTCGACAGAGAGTATGCGGCGATGATGCGTGACGTGCTGGAGGGATATAAGACTGCGGCCGAGACGTCTTCCCGTCCATAGGGGACGGGCTCAAACAGTTCACGCCCCGAGTGGCTGATCGTTTGTCAGGCCGCGGGACGCGGACGCAGAGCGGCGAGAAAGTCTTTTGCGCTGCGGGTGTTGAGCACGTCTGCGGGTGTCAGCCACGCGCGGCGGAGCTGGCGGATGCCGTAGCGCATCTTCTCAAGTGCGGAGACGTGATGCGCGTCGGTGCTGATGACGATGCGGCAGCCGCTCTCTTTTGCGATGCGGAGATCGCGGTCGCAAAGGTCGAGGCGATTGGGGTCGGAGTTGTGCTCGACGGCGACGCCGAGCTCGGCGGCGCGACGAAGGATGGCCGGCAGGTCGAGATCGTAGGCTTCGCGTCGCAGGAGCTGGCGGCCGGTGGGATGGCCGAGGATGCGGACGTAGGGGTTCTCGATGGCGCGGAGGATGCGTGCGGTCATCTCCTCGCGCGACTGGCTGAAGAGCGAGTGCACGCTGGCGATGACGATGTCCATCTGGGCGAGGACCGCGTCGGAGAGGTCGAGTTCGCCGTCGCCGAGGATGTCGACTTCGATGCCGGCGAAGACGCGGATTTTTCCAGCCATGTCGGCATCGACCTCGCGGATGTTGCGGATGTGCTCGAGGGCGCGCTCGTCATCCAGGCCGGAGGTCATCGCGAGATTCTTTGAGTGGTCGGTGATGGCGATGTATTGATAGCCGTGGGCGAGGCCGGCTTCCGCCATCTCGCGGATGGTGTTCTTGCCGTCGGTCGCGACGGTGTGCATGTGGACATCGCCGCGAATGTCATTTTCTTCGATGAGGCGCGGCAGGGTGTGGGCGGCAGCGGCTTCGATCTCGCCGCAGTTCTCGCGCAACTCGGGCGGAATCCAGTCGAGGTCGAGGGCGCGGTAGATGTCTTCTTCGGTTGCGGCGGCGACCTGTGTTCCGTCATCGAGGCGGGCGAGCGCGTACTCGCTGAGCGTGTAGCCGCGCTTGAGGGCGCGCTGACGAACGGTGACGTTATGCATCTTGGAGCCGGTGAAATATTGGAGCGCTGCGCCGAAGGAGGCGCGGGGGAGGAGACGGACGTCGATCTGCAGTCCGGTGCGCAGGCGGAAGCTGACTTTGTTCTGACCGCGCGCGATGAGCTCCGCGATGGGGGGATAGGCGGCGGTGTACTCGACAGCGGCGGAGACGGCGTCCTCTTCGCAGGCCGGGCCGGTGACGAGCATGTCGAGATCGCCGACTGTGTCGCGGCCGCGGCGGAGCGAACCGGCCGGGGTGACGCTTTCGATGCCGGGAAAGTCCTTGAGGTAGAGAGTGAGGCGTTCGGCTGCGATCTCCGCGTCGTCGAGATGGAAGCGGCCGCTGTTCTTGCGATATTCGTCGATGCCTTTGCGCAGCTTCTGGATGAGCTTGTCGCCGACGCGCGGCAGATTGGCGAGGCGGCCTTCGTCGATGGCTCCAGCGAGGTCATCGACGGTGGCGACGCCAGTGGCTTCGAAGATGAGTGCGACGGTCTTGGGGCCCATACCGGGGAGCTTGAGCAGCTCAAGCATGGTGGACTTGTAGCGCGTGAGCAACTCATCGCGCAGCGGCATGGAGCCGTGCTGCTCGATCGACTGGATGTTGGCGACCATGCCTTTGCCGATGCCGGGAATCTCGAGCAGGCGTTTGGGATCGGCGGCGATGGTGGAGAGGGGAACGGTGCTCTGCTCCACGGCTTCGGCGGCGCGGCGGTAGGAGCGTATGCGGAAGGGATCGCCCGCGCTGATCTCGAGGAGATCGGCGGTTTCGGCGAGGAGTTGTGCGATGGCGCGATTTTCCATTGCTGCGCTGCGGCCTGTCGAGGCCGCCTCACAGAACTCTAAAGCAAAAGCAGAGAGAGTGGGATGAGAAGAGACCGAACAGATGGCCCGACAGACGCACCTTTATCGGGCCTCCGCTTGCAGTTGGGTGAAGAGCACTTTCCTGATGTTGTGAGCCGGCGCAGACGAATCGGGCATGGCCTTTTTGATAAAAAGCCCACACCCACCGTTACTGACCGGCCCTGCACCTACAGGAAAGTGCTCAGGCGGTTCAGGCTGCGGCCTGTGCGCGCTGCACCTGGTCGGCCTGCGGGCCCTTCTGCCCCTGGATGATGTCGAACTCGACCTCGTCGCCCTCTTTGAGACTCTTGTAACCATCGAGCTGAATCGAGCTGTAGTGCACGAAGACGTCTGGCCCATCATCCCTGCCGATGAAACCGTAGCCCTTTGCGTTGTTAAACCACTTCACTTTTCCTTTGTACTGGGACACGTGTCGGTTACCTCACTTCAGAGCAGATTCGAGCGAGCACAATACTGTGACCGGTTGAGAGATGGCGATGGGGTGGCCGCTCTTTGAGAGAACGGCCGCATCCATTTCCAACCCTTACCGAAGACGGATTGCGCTTCGCCCAGGACGGGTCTAGATCCTGCCTGCCTTCCTGTAGTGACGCAGAGGGGGTAGGTTTGGTTTGCAAAAAAAGTGAGCGGAGATGCCTAAGGAAACCGTGAAAAAAATAGGCGGCTACCCGCGGCTGGAGCGTGCGGCGGCCCGCTCGGCGCGCTGGCGCTCTTTACGCAAACGGTCGAAGAGGAGCGTTGCGGCGATGGTCTTGCCGTCCAGGATGCGGCCAGCCTCAATCTCTCGAAGCAGTTCGCTCAGGGGAACGGCGAAGAGCTCAATGTGCTCATCGTCTTCCGGCTCAGCGTCGCCGGGCATGAGGCCTTCGGCGAGGAAGATCTGCATCCACTCGCCCAGGAAGCCGGGGCTCGCGTAGAAGCGTATCAGCTTCAACCAGTGCTTCGCTTTGTAGCCGGTCTCCTCGAGCAGCTCGCGCTTCGCGCCGGTCAATGGATCTTCCCCGGGGTCGAGGCTGCCCGCGGGAATTTCATACATATACTGCGCGGCAGCATGACGGTACTGGCGCTCGAGCAGGATGAGAGGATCGCGTTTACTCTTCGCATCGTCGACAGCCAGGATGACAACTGAGCCGGGATGACGGACGACATCGCGGCGGTGCGGCTTGCCACCAGGCTCGCTCACCTCGTCGGTGACGACGCGGAAGACCGGGCCTTCAAAGCTGACTTTCGAGGAGAGAACTTCAACGCCCTTGGGGTAGATGCGGTCGGATTGTTGCTGCTGCCTTTTTGCGGGGGACTTCTTCTTCGGTGCCATCGTGCCTCGTTTCCCTAATTACGGTAGCATCTCCCGCTGCTGTCGCGGAGTCGACCGGCGGCTTCAAGCGCATTTGTTTGAGACGGTTAGAGGCCTATGTCAAATAGAAAGATGAAGGATTGCGAAGGCTAGTCAGGGATATCGTGTTCTGCCATGGCAACACGTGCTTCCCAGAAAAGTGGATTGAGCACCAGGGCGCGGCGGAAATATTCCTGCGCTTTTGCATCATCGGCAAGGGAGCGCGAGGCGAGGCCGGCGTTGAGGTCATCGGTCGCTTCTGCGTCGGGCCGGTTTGCGCGCTCGATGCAGCGCTCCAGCATCTGCCGCGCAGGGTTTTCCTGACCGAGCTTTCTGAGCGCAAGCGCGGAGAATACGTCGTCCTTGCCCGCAGTTGCGGCGACGGCACTGTGCCAGGCTGCGGCGGCTCCCTTTGTCTTGCCTTGTGCGTTGAG
>DASZGZ010000150.1:0-14244 GCA_035938355.1 Acidobacteriaceae bacterium | reverse complement strand
TGGCTCACAGATCATCAAAAGGGCGGCTTCTACGGCTCGCAGGACGCCGACATGACGCTCGACGATGACGGAGATTACTTCACATGGACGCGCGCTGAGGCGGCGGAAGTTCTGAGTCACGATGAACTCGAAGTGGCAGGCACGTATTACGACGTCGGCGAACTCGGCGATATGCATCACAATCCGGCGAAGAACGTTCTGCATGTGAAGCAATCCCTCGACGCTTTGGCGAAGGAGATGAAGCGCGAGCCGGCCGAGTTGACTGCGCTGCTGGGAAGTGCGCGAGCCAAGCTGGCTTCGGCGCGTGCTGCCCGGCCCACGCCGTATGTTGATCGCACCATCTACACCGGCTGGAACGCGATGGCGATCTCTGCCTATCTTCAGGCGAGCGCTGTGCTTCGGGTGGTCGGCACGCGCGAGTTCGCCACCAGGACCCTCGATCGCATTCTGACGGAAGCATGGTCAGAGCAGGATGGGCTGGCCCATGTTGTTGCTTACGAGGCAGGCGAGGGCGGCCCACGTATCCGCGGCGTCCTCGACGACTACGCGCTACTGGTGCACGCCTGTCTCGATGCATGGGATCGGACGCTGGAACTGCGCTACTATCACGCGGCCGAGATGCTGGCGGTGCGGATGGTGCGCGACTTTTACGATGCCACCGGCGGTGGCTTCTTCGATACAGCGGCACAGCCGGATGCAATCGGCGCACTCTCCGCCCGGCGCAAGCCATTGCAGGATACGCCGACGCCGGCAGGAAACCCGACGGCGGCCGCCGCGCTGGTTCGCCTGGAGGCACTCAATGGGGATGCGAAGCTGCGCGAGATCGCCGAAGACACGCTGGAAGCATTCGCGGGCATCGTCGAGCATTTCGGACTCTACGCCGGATCGTATGGTCTGGCACTGGAACGGTTGCTGACGCCATCGCAACAGGTGGTCGTTGTCGGTGAAGATGACCTGGCGGACGAGCTTGAGTCTGAGGCGCGAATGGGATACGCGGTGAACAAGACGGTGCTGCGGATCTCAGCAGAGGTACTGCGGGCAGGGGCTCTGCCGCCGCTGTTGCGGGAGACACTGACGCAACTTCCTCAGTTACAGGAAAGAGGAAGCTTTGTCGTGCTCTGTCAGGGAACGCATTGTCTTCCTCCGATGCGCACGGTCGCGGAGTTGCGAGCCGCGATGGCAAAGAAGAACTGACGAGCTACTGGGGTGCGAACGGGTTGATCTCGTTCGGCTTGTTCGTAGTGGGATCGGCCACCGGCGCGCTTTTGGGCCGCTCGCCGGGCATCGTTGTGCTGCTGCCACCGATGACACGGAAAGGGCTGCCGGGCAGCATGTCGTTGTCTTCCAGAGCGATCCGGATGCGCTTCTGCATCTCGCGCAAGGCATCGTACTGCTTTCTCGCCAGCGTCTTTACGCTGATGGGATAAATGACTTCAGAGCCTTTGATCTGATCCACGCCGAGCACCTGGGGGTCGCTTAGAAAGATGTCCTTGTACGCAGAGTCCTGACGGACCTCGGAGGAAACTTTTTTCAATAATGCGATCACCTTGTCGGGATTGGCTGAAAAGTCGACCGAGATGTTAAGCGTGGTTACGGAGAAATCACGGTTCTGATTGGCCACGGTTGTGATCTGGCTGTTGGGAATGAGGTAGAGCGTGCCATCGCCGCCGCGCACCGAGGTCTTTCGCAATGACATGGATTCGACGGTGCCTGTAACACCGGCGACGGTAATCCAATCGCCGACGTTGTACTGATCTTCGACCAGTACAAGCATGCCGTTAATCATGTCCTTGATAATGGTTTGCGCCGCGAGGCCGATGGCAACACCGGCGACGCTGGCGGAAGCGAGCAGGGGCGCGAGGTTCAGGTCGAAGACATCGCGCAGGATGGTGATCACAGTGAAAAAGCCGACGATGCCGATGCCGGTGGCGCGCAGCACGGAGGCGAGGGTGCGGATTTGCGCGGTACGGGCAAGGCCAACCGTCGGATGCCTTTCCGCAGCGCGCCGCATACGGTTGGTGACGACTTTCACCAACCAGAGCGCAACCCAGGCAAAGATCAGGATGACGATCAGGTCCGTGATCAGGTGCCTCAGATCGTTCACCAGAAAGTCCTGCGCGCTATCCACCCAGTTCTGCCACATGGATTGGAAAGCCTCGCGGAGGGGCGGGCGACGGTTGGGGGGCGCGAGCAGAAGGAACATTCAAGCCTTTCAAAATGGAGAGTTGCAGTCGTTTCTATAATGAACGGATGCGAAGCTCATTTGCCAAGTTGCGCTGGGGGGCAGGAGTGTGCGGCGCGTTCCTGCTGGCTGGCTCCTGGGCCGGCCTCCACACCATCTCCGCAACACAGCTGCAGCAGCAGCAGCAGTTGCCAACTATACCGTCACCATCGTCCCCCGGCTTTGGTGAGCCGCCAAATCCCGCCGATCCTATGCAGCGCCAGCAACAGCAAAGAATGGAAAAGGCGCGGAACGTCGATCGTCAGAAACAACTGGAGCAGGATACGGACAAGCTGCTGGCGCTGGCGAAAGAGCTGAAGGAAGAGGTCAGCAAGTCCAACAAGGACACGTTGTCGATAGACGTGGTGAAGAAGGCGGCGGAGATCGAGAAACTGGCCAAGAGCGTGAAGGACCGCATGCGCGGCTGAATCATGCGTTCGAGATGCAGCGAACGATCAGCAGTGTCTGATCGTCCTGCTGCTTGCTCCACTGAGCCACGACGGCCAGGACGTTCGCTGCCAACTGATTGAGAGGCGGTGGCATTGGATACGACGCAATTGCGCAGGCCCTCCGTACCATGCGCTGCACCATAACAAAGATGCGCTACAAGTCTGAATGGAGGAGCGTGGAAACGCGCATCCTCGCGTTGCCCGCTCCTTAGAGAAAGAGCGGGGCGAGCACCAGCGTGACCGTAGCGAGCAGCTTGATGAGCACGTGCAGGGATGGTCCGGCGGTGTCCTTGAAAGGATCGCCCACCGTGTCACCCACGACCGCTGCCTTGTGTGCCTCAGAGCGCTTGCCACCATACTTTCCGGTTTCGATTAGCTTTTTGGCATTGTCCCACGCGCCTCCGCCGTTATTCATCAGCATGGCGAGCAGGATGCCGGAGATGGTGCCGACCATCAGCAACGCAGCGACGCTCTCGGCTCCGGTCAGGTTGACCGGGTGGCCGTGCAGCATCAGCGTGTCGCCGCCGATATCGCGGACGCGGAAGCTGTCGCTGAGGTGGCGGAAGATGAGGCCGACGGCCAGCGGCATGGCGACTGCCAGCGCTCCGGGCAGGACCATCTCCTTCAACGCAGCGCCGGTGACGATGCGGACGCAGCGGCCGTAGTCCGGCTTGGAGGTTCCCTCCATGATGCCGGGGTTCTCCTTGAACTGCGCGCGCACATCCTTGATGACGAATTGCGCAGTGCGGCCGACTGCCTTGATGGCCATGGAGGAGAAGAGATACGTGAGCATGGCGCCTAGCAGCGCACCCACGAAGACCGGAACGCTGGCCAGATTGACATGCGAAAACTGCCAGCTTGGCGGCAGCACCTCGCCCGCGTCGGCGAAACGGTGCGCGACGATGCTGCGAACGCTCTCAAGGTATGCGGAGAACAACAGGAACGCAGCGAGCGAGGCAGAACCGATGGCGTAGCCCTTGGTCAGCGCCTTGGTGGTGTTGCCAGCTGCGTCCAGCTTGTCGGTTTTCTCGCGCACGGAGTCGGGCTGGTTAGACATCTCGATGATGCCGCCTGCGTTGTCGGTGATGGGCCCGAAGGTGTCCATGGCCAGGATGTAGGCGGAGGCGGAGAGCATGCCGATGGTCGCAATGGCAGTGCCGTAGATGCCTTTGGCGTAGGTCGCGATCTCCGACTGGTCCGCAAGCCCGCGCACGCCGAAGTAGTAGCTGAGAAGCAGCGCGAGGCTGATGACGACGACCGGCATCGCCGGCGTCTCCATACCCACGGCGAGGCCGCTGATGATGTTGGTGGCAGGTCCGGTGAGCGACGCCTCGGCGATCGATTGGACGGGGCGGTAGCGGGTCTCGGTGTAGTACTCGGTGATGCGCACGAAGAGGAACGAGGTGACGATGCCGACGATGCCGGAGGCGAGCAGCCACCAGCGGCCCTGCAGCATGAAGTACACGGCAGCGGCGAAGCCGAGCAATGCAACGAAGGAGGTGACGTAGTAGCCGCGGTTGAGTGCGTGCATGGGGTCTTCATCTTCGCGGGCCTTCACGATGGCGACGCCGATGATGGACGCGATGAGATTGACCGCCTGAATGACCAGTGGAAAGAGGATGCCCTTGATGCCGAAGACGGGGAAGAGAGCTGCGCCGAGAATCATGGCGCCCACGTTTTCAGCGGCGGTCGATTCGAAGATGTCCGCACCACGGCCGGCGCAGTCGCCCACGTTGTCACCGACGAGGTCAGCGATGACGGCAGGGTTGCGCGGATCGTCTTCGGGAATGCCGGCCTCGACCTTGCCAACGAGGTCAGCGCCGACATCGGCAGCCTTGGTGTAGATGCCGCCGCCAAGCTGTGCAAAGAGCGCCACCAGGGAGGCGCCAAAGCCGAAGCCGACCAACTCATAGGGCGTAGCCTGCGGATTCGTCAGACCGCCGAAGAGGAAGAAGAGTATTCCAATCCCGAGCAGCGAGAGGGCAACCACGACCAGCCCCGTGACGGCTCCGCCACGAAGGGCAGTCTGCAGAGCGCGGCCCAGGCTGGTGCGGGCGGCGCTCGCGGCGCGGATATTGGTGCGGATGGAGACGAACATGCCGGTAAGCCCGGAAAGCCCCGAACAGATGGCGCCAATCAGAAAGCTGATAACGACCTTGTTGGCAAAGGGGGCGGTGAAGGGCGAGAGCCGGTATCCAATAAAGAGCAGGATGGCGAGCGCCACTGCGATAATGGCGATGGTGCCATACTGCCGGGACATGAAAGCCTCGGCCCCCTCCCGGATGGCATTGGAGATGGCCTGCATCTCCTGGGTCCCGGCGTCAATGGCGAGGACGGATCGGGAGAAGAAAAGAGCGACAACGAGGCCAAGGACGCCGACTACCAGCGCGCCCCATAAATAGATATGGCCGTTGTCTGGGGTGCTGGGGGAGCTCATCTGGAACCCCAGGGCCCACAGGCCGAAATTCTGCATGCAAGTTCTCCGAAAGAATTGGGTTGGTACGCCCCGCCGTTGCCGCCGCAGCGCGTTGCCGGGAAAGCGGTCGGTGCAAGGAAGGCTGATTAAAGCACGGGTGGAAAAAGTGAGTCAAACCAGAGAGTTTCGTTGCGGGGTGCCCTGCTTTCCACGACGAGCCGAATCGGCGATCTCGTGCATCTTCTTGTTGAGCACAAGAGCGCATTGACAGGATACAATCGCCAGTCGTTTTGACTTGGAAGGGCAGTAAGGAGTGTGTATGGGAAGTGTGGCGACGGAGCGGCGCACGAAGAGTGCCGGCAGCGGGCTGAGCGGGTTGACAGGGGCAGAATGGGTCGATGCCTATCGGCTGATGTACATGTCCCGGCGTTTGGACGACCGCGAAATCCTGCTGAAAAATCAACAAAAGATATTCTTCCAGATCTCCGGCGCCGGCCACGAGGCGTTGCTTGTGGCCGCGGGTAAGGCTTTGAAACCGGGCTACGATTGGTTTTACCCATACTATCGCGACCGGGCACTGTGCCTGACGCTGGGGGTGACTGCCGAAGAGATGCTGCTGCAGTCGGTGGGAGCAGCGGCGGACCCGGCCAGCGGGGGACGGCAGATGCCCTCGCACTGGGGCAATCAGCGGCTGAACATCGTGACCCAGAGTTCATCTGTAGCTACGCAGATGCTTCAGGCGGCGGGCTGCGCCGAAGCCGGCCGCTACTTTGCCCGGCACCCGGAGGCAGCGGAGCGAGGCGCCCAGACGAGCGACGATTATCGTGCCTTCCGTAACGTGAGTTTCCATGGCGATGAGGTGGTATACGCCTCGATCGGCGAGGGTTCCACAAGCCAGGGGGAGTTCTGGGAATCGCTGAACACCGCGTCGCTTGAGAAGCTGCCCATGCTGTTCGTCGTCGAGGACAACGGCTACGCTATCTCCACACCGGTCGAGGCGAACACGCCCGGGGGCAATATTTCGAAGCTGGTCACGAATTTTCCGAATTTCTTCTTTGCGGAAGTGGACGGGACTGACCCGGTGGAGAGCTACGTCGCTATGACCAGGGCAGTGGCGCATTGCCGCGCCCGCAAAGGACCGGCCTTTGTGCACGGGCACGTCACGCGGCCGTATTCGCACTCTCTTTCCGATAATGACAAGCTTTACCGTTCGGCTGAAGAGCGCGAGGCGGAGAACCTTCGCGATCCGCTGCCCAAGCTGCAACTGCGGCTGCTCCGCGAGGGTGTAATCGACGCAGAGGGCATCACGCGGCTGGAGAAGGCGGTGGATGACGAGATCCAGGCGGCAACGGACCGCGTGTTGCGTGCTCCGTTCCCGGCGGCGGATACGATTTACAACTATGTTTACTCGCCCAATATCGACCCAACCTCAAAGTCGTTTGCTTCGGAAAAGGCGGAGCTCACGGGCCCTGAGCGGACGATGGCCGATCTGATCAACGTCTGCCTGAAGGACGAGATGAAACGCGACCCGCGCATCATCGTCTTTGGCGAGGATGTGGCCGACTGCAGCCGCGAAGAACAACTGAAGAGCGGCGCGGTGAAGGGCAAGGGCGGCGTCTTCAAGCTGACGGCCGGGCTGCAATGCGAGTACGGCAGCGATCGTGTCTTCAACTCCCCGCTGGCCGAGGCGAACATCGTGGGCCGCGCGGTCGGAGTGGCGCAACGCGGCATGAAGCCGGTGGCGGAGATCCAGTTCTTCGATTACATCTGGCCCGCAATGCACCAGCTGCGCAATGAGCTTGCCCCGATGCGCTGGCGGTCGAACAATGAATTCTCGTCACCTGCGGTCATCCGAGTCGCGATCGGAGGCTACCTGACAGGCGGGGCGCTTTACCACTCGCAGTCCGGCGAGGTGCTGTTTACCCACACGCCGGGAATGCGAGTGGTCTTTCCCTCGAACGCGCTCGATGCGAACGGCCTGCTGCGCTCGGCGATTCGCTGCGACGACCCGGTAATGTTCCTGGAGCACAAGCGCCTGTACCGCGAGACATACGGACGCGCTCCCTATCCTGGACCGGATTTCATGGTCCCCTTTGGCAAAGCCAAGACGGTGCGCGAGGGCAGGCACCTGACCTTGGTGACCTACGGCGCGCTCGTTCCTCGGGCCCTACAGGCCGCGCATCGCGCCGGCCGCGAACTGGGCATCGAGACCGAGGTGATCGATCTGCGGACGCTCAGCCCCTATGACTGGGAGGCGATCGCCGAGAGCGTACGCCGGACCAGCCGGGTAATCGTGGCGCACGAGGACGTTCTGAGCTGGGGCTATGGGGCGGAGATCGCGGCCCGCATTGCGGACGAGCTGTTCGACGATCTAGACGCGCCGGTGAAGCGGGTAGCGGCGACGGATACATTTGTGGCCTATCAGCCTCAACTGGAGAACGTCATCCTGCCGCAGCCGGAGGATCTGTTCCGCGCGATTGAGGGTCTGGCGAAGTTCTAGTCGGCGAGACGTTGTGGGCCGTCGGGCGCGGTGGTCTGCGCTCAAGCTTGTAGCGGAACCTGCGATGCAGGGTGCGTCCGCGCATTCAGTGGTGCACGTTGCAGGGCAGCGTAAAATAGCGGCAACGACTCTTAGGATATTGAATGCAACGACGCCTACTCCTCGTGGATGACGAGGCAGTGATCCGCATCACTCTGTCAGCCATCCTCAGCAAGCATGACTTCGAAGTGACTGCGGCGGCTACTGTTGCCGAGGCATTGCAGAAAATCACCACGGAAACATTTGATGTCCTGCTGTCGGATTTAAATATCGGCAATCCCGGCGATGGTCTGACCGTGGTCAGCGCCATGCGAAGGACGCAGCCGGAAGCCGTGACCATGATCCTGACCGGGTATCCTGCGTTTGAAACCGCGCTCGAAGCGATCCGGCAACAGGTGGACGACTACATCGTAAAGCCAGCCGATATTCCCGCGCTGGTGCATGCGATTGAGAGCAAACTGGCAACTCCGCTGCTGCAGCGGCATTTGCCGCCGCCAAAACGGGTAGCGATGTTGCTGCAGGAACATGTTGATCGCATTGAGAGCCTATGGCTGTCGTCCGTCGAGAACGATAGCGCTCTCTCGCGAGTGGCTCTAAATAAAGAGCAGCGGCTCGATTACGTCAGAGGCATTTTGGGGCAAGTTATTCGGGCTGCGCAAACGTACTCCGGCGAGGAGACCGCGGAGCACCAGAAGCTTTCTGGCGGGTACGTTGTCCGGCGGGATTTAGAGGGCTATACGCCGACGATGATGCTGACCGAATTCTGCCTGCTGCGGCGCGTTCTTGCGCAGATTGTTCAAGAAAACCTTCTTGCCGTGAATCTCAGCTATCTTGTGCCAGATCTGGCCCAGGTGAACGAGAGCCTGGATGAGCAGGCGCAAGTCGCGCTGGCGACTTTGTCTGATTACATCGACGCTTCGAGCTAAAGATTCGGGCCGGCCGGGGCGTGTGCGATGAAACGCTGGAGCACGGCAGCTGTTTCAGGCGCATCGAGGGCAGTGTTGTGCACAGCCGTTGCGGGAGACGCGGCGCTCGCAACGTAGGTTGGAGTCGTTGCGTTCGAGGCCACTACGAACAGTTTGTCCACTGACCCGGAGCTCAGGGCGGTGGACGGATCGAAGCGATCGCGTGCGAGCAGACGCACGGGCAGCATTTGTGTCCAGCGCGGCCCTTTAAGCAGCCCCAACGTCGGCGGCTGCGGATCGATCATGACGAGTTTTTTGATCTCCGGGTGTTTGATCATGAGGTTGGCTGCGATCGTTCCTCCGAGCCCGCGGCCGACAACGATCACCTGACTGGGCCCGATATGGCGGATGCTGGCGAGGTAGTAGAGAGCGGCGTCGGAATCCTGGTTCCAATGTGCCTCGGACGGCTTCGCCCATTCGCTCTTTCCGAAGCCGCGGGGATCAAATGCGAAGACATCATTCCCGAGCGCATGCAACGCGCGGATGTCCGGCAGCGCGTCAGAGAGGGAACCGCGGGCATCGTGCAGATAAAGAATGGTTGGCCGCTTTTCGGAGACGCCGGCTACTGCCGGAACCCACCAGCCGGTGAGCCGGGTCTGCCCGGTTTCCGTGGCGTCGAAGCGCACCTCGTCAAATGGCGTGCCCTCGCTGGCCGGCGTGCTGGCCACGATGTGTGAGGGATGGAAGATGAGCTGCCATTGTCCCTGCCAGAAGAGCAGCCCAATGGCAAAGTAGATGGCAACCAGAGACGCCAGCACCATGACGCCGATGCCGCCAAGAATCCATCGGTGCGCGACCAGCGGACTCGCCGGACGCAGGGGATCGTGGAAGTCGGGCGGAGGAACAGGACGGGAAGGTGCTGGCATGCCGGCTAACCGAACGCGAGTTCGTCTGCTGACTCAAGAGGTGTGCCGCAGACTCGACAGATGACGGCGGAACAGTCACCGCAGGTGAGCGGATCCGCGACAGGCCGGCCGCACACCGGGCACCAGAGCCCGGCGTGGCTCGCAGCGGACGAGGACGGTGGTGCATCCCGATCCTTCGCTTCTGTCTGCGACGTTTGAGGATGTGTTGTTTCGGGATGCGCTGTGTCTGGGTGCGGCGTTTGGGACATCTGGTTTCCAGCCTAGCAGCCGCGGGTGCGTCACTTCCACTGGAGTGAGACCGTACACTTCTTCAAGAAGACGGGCGAGCAGGGAAAAGGAGCAAGATCGAAGGATGACCCAATGGGTACGAATCGGCGCCGTATCGGAGATGCCGGCGGAAGGCAGGGTGAAGGAATGCGATGCGCTCGGCACGTCGATCTGCGTGGCGCGGATCGGCGGGCAACTCGCGGCTCTGAATAATGAATGTCCGCATCATGGAGCGCCGCTTTCCGAGGGGACGATTGAGAATGGCCGGGTCGTATGCGGGTGGCATGGGTGGAGCTTCGATCCGAAGACCGGGGCAGAGCTCCGGAATCCACTGGGTGCCGCGACTGTGTACCCGTTGCGGGTTGATGGAGATGATGTGCTGTGCGAGGTCTGAGAGACGATGCCTGAGAAAAGTGAATCGACGAAGAAGGATTCCAGGAAAAACCAATTAACGATTCCACCGGCCGCTGCTAATGATCCGAAGGCCTTTGAGCTGGTGCGCGCGTGGGTAGCTCAGGGCGACCTGCACGTCAGCCTGCAAATGGGTGGCTGGGAGGACCCGACGGCATGGGGCGTGGTGCTGGCAGACCTAGTGCGGCACGTGGCACGCTTCTATGCCGAACAGAAGCACTTGCCGCCGGAGCAGACCATCACGCGTGTGCGTGGTGCGATGGACGCGGAGTTGGATGGGGAAGAGGAAGCGCCGGAGGGCAGCCGGGTGCAGTGACGCCGCGGGCTCAGAAGCTCCATTCCTGCGTCATCGGAAGATTGAAATCCGAATAGCGGATCCAGCGCGGACGGATGACAAACCAGGTGATGTGCGGCCACTGTATGCGGTTGACTCCGTCTGGCCACGCGGCAAAATAGGCCGGCCGAAGGCGCGCCAGTGATGCGCCGACAAGCTCTTCGGCGACACCTTCGTACTGCACGGTGCGTTCATCTCCGCTGCCCGCAGTATTGCCTACGGTGAACGAGACGCGAGGATTGGCCGTCATGTTTCGATACTTGCGAGTCGTCTGTAACGTATCGAAGATGATTTCGAGGTCAGGCGTGACAGCGTACCCTACCATTGCTCCCTGCGACTCACCCGAAGGAGAGAGCGTACCCAGGATGCCGAGCCGGTTGCTGCGCAGATACGCGAGCAGTTCGTTCCGCTCCATTGCTTCGCCAATCCTTTCACGGCTTACAGCAACTCGCTAGGCCGTATGAGAAGTCGCGTTGACAATTTTGCCGAAGGATACGGGATTAAGGGAAGCACCGCCGACCAGAGCGCCATCGATCTCCGGCTGCGCGCAAAGCTGGGCTGCGTTTTCCGGCTTGACGGAGCCGCCGTAAAGGATACGCATGGCCTCACTTGCCGCCTTGCCCAGAAGCTGTGCGACTTCATGGCGGATGACTGCATGCGCCTCTGACGCAATCTCGGGCGTCGCGGTTTTGCCGGTGCCGATGGCCCACACCGGCTCGTAGGCGATGACGATGGCAGCGGCCTGCGCGGCGTCGATGTTCGCCAGCGCGCGACTGGTCTGGCGCCGCAGCACCGCATCCGTCTCACCGTTTTCACGCTGTTCCAGATGCTCGCCGACGCAGACGATCGGAATGAGTTTGTGGCGCAGAGCGGCAAGAAGCTTCTTGTTCACCAGTTCGTCTGTTTCGCCGAAGTACTGGCGCCGTTCCGAGTGACCGATCAACACATGGGTAGCACCTGCGGCAACCAGCATGGGGGCTGAGATCTCGCCGGTGAAGGCGCCCTCATCGGCGTAATACATATTCTGCGCGCCAACACGAAGGGCGGAGCCGTGCGCGGCCTCAATTGTTGCCGGGAGGTCAATCGACGGCGGAAAGACCGCGACCTCAGCCCTTGCAGGAAGGGGAGTCTCGAGAAATGCGGCGACGAAAGAGCGGGCCTCGGCAGGGGTTTTGTACATCTTCCAGTTAGCGGCGAGCAGGGGAATGCGCATGGTTCCTTTCGTGCGATACAGGAATGAAGTGTGGCAACGAAACGGGGCAGGACATTGTTGTTACAGGTGCGGAGCGCTCGGCGACAGTTCCTGTGACTTTTTCGTGGAGAAGCCCACGCCGTGAATCTCTTCGCGGGTCATAGGATCGGCAAAACGCTCAGTCGCGGTGGGAGATAGCTTTGATTTGCGGGACAACTCCAGGCTGTCGCCCGCGGGAGATGGGGACGACTTTGCCCTTGCGCGGGCGAGACTTCGTCTCTTGTGGTCCCCAGTAATTGGCAATGGAGTAACTCTGCTCATCCGGGAAGCTGCGGTCCAGGCTGGTGCCCAGCCCAATGCCCGCGAGTAAGCCGCAAAGCCCGGCGATGATGAGAACGATGCCCTGAACGACACCCGAGCTGAAGGAGTGCTGCAGGTGACCATGCTCGATCCAGCGAAGCAGGTGCTGTTCCGCGGAGATACTGACGCCACCACAAACAACGAAACCGAGAGGCGCCAGCATAAGCCGGTAGCGCCACGGATGCAGGGAGCGAACGAAGGTCCCGGCGAAGCCCGCGATGACAAACGCAACGACGCCACTGAAAAGTATGGCGGCGTTCAGCAGAAAGACGGAAGGCACGGCAAATTCCCTCATCTGACCCCGGGGGAAGGACACTAGAAGCTTACGGCTTCTTCAGCAATGCATCAACCCCAGGGAGCACTTTACCTTCGAGGAACTCCAGCGAAGCGCCTCCGCCTGTGGATATGTGGGTAATACGGTCCGCCACCCCGGCCTGTTTGATAGCCGAGACCGAATCGCCGCCGCCGATTATCGAGACCGCATCCCGATTTGCGGCCACCAGCTCCGCGATAGCCATCGTGCCGTGGGCAAATGCCGGCATTTCAAAGACTCCCATGGGGCCGTTCCAGACGATGGTGCTGGCGTCCGCGATTGCCCGGGCAAAGAGGTCCACCGTCTTGGGTCCGATATCGAGGGCCATCCACTCCGGGGGGAAGGGCTCTTCGCCCTCAACGACCTTCGTCTTGGCGTCGGGGGCGAACCGATTTGCAATCACATGATCGACCGGCAAAAGGAATTGGACTCCCCGGCTCTTCGCGTTGGCCAGGACCTTTCCCGCAACGTCGAGCTTGTCGGCTTCGACCAGGGACTTTCCGACCTCCATGCCCTGAGCCTTGAGGAAGGTGTAAGCCATGCCGCCGCCGATGAGGATAGTGTCGACCTTGGTCAGCAGGTTCTCGATGACCTCAATTTTGTCGGAGACCTTCGCTCCACCGAGAATGGCGATGAAAGGCTTTGCCGGATTGGTGAGGGCCTTGCCGAGGTAATTGAGCTCCTTCTCCATGAGCAAACCGGCCACGGCATGCTTCACGAAGTGAGTAATGCCCTCGGTGGAGGCGTGCGCGCGATGCGCGGAGCCGAAGGCATCGTTCACATAAATCTGACAGAGACCGGCGAGCTTTTTTGCAAACAGGGGGTCATTGGATTCTTCTTCGGCATGGAAGCGGAGGTTCTCGAGCAGCAAAACCTTGCCGTCTTCGAGCTTGTTGGAGAGCTCGCGTGCCAGCTCGCCAACGCAATCCGGCGCGAATGCTACGTTCACCTGCTCCCCAATGGCGTGATCCAGCATCACGCGGAGCCGGTCCACGATGGGCCGGAGACTGTATTTCGGATTGGGCTTGCCTTTTGGCCGTCCCAGGTGCGAACAGAGAATGACTTTGGCGCGATGGCGAAGAACGAACTCGATGGTCGGCAGTGTCTCGCGGATGCGGGTGTCATCGAGGATTTCGGTCCCGTCCTCGGAGAGGGGCACGTTGAAATCCACACGGATCAGCACGTGTTGGTGCTGGAGTTGATTGGTTCCCTCGGTGAGGCTGCGAATGGATGGAATGTGCATGTCTGGGCAGCTTAGCTTTCTGCGCGATCGAGAGTCGCCTCGGCTTCAATCTCGATGCGCCATGACGGGTTGAGGAGTGCGGCGACGACTACCATGGTCGCGGCGGGTCGGATATCTCCGAAGAGATCGCCGTGGACCTTGCCTACGGCTTCCCAGTCTGCAGCGCGCGTGAGATACATACGCGTGCGTACGACGTCGCGCAGCCTGGCACCGGCCTGGATGAGGGCTTGTTCAATGATTTGAAAGACCCGACGGGTCTGTTCTTCGACGGAGGCGTCATCGGCTCCCACCGGACCCGTTCCCGAGACATGAATTATGTTGCCCGTCCGGACGGCGCGTGAGAAGCCGATTACCGGCTCAAATGGTGAACTGCCCGAGATGTTCTGTCGTGCCGGCATTTCGCTTCGGTAGACGATGGGGACGTTCCGGCACGTGGCGCATCTCTGGCCCGGAATCGCCTCCGCCGATATGCCTCCGTCGATATATTGCAATATTGCATCGCTGCAACGGAGCGCCAGGAATCTCCTGCTGCTGGCGCTCCGCTGCAATTGCGACTGTAAACCTTTTTCTTAAAGCCCCTTCTTCTCGAGGAAGAGAATCAGGTCGCGGACACGGTTCGAATAACCCCACTCATTGTCGTACCAGGAGATGACCTTCACCATGTTGCC
>DASZGZ010000149.1:0-20767 GCA_035938355.1 Acidobacteriaceae bacterium | reverse complement strand
GCGGGTGCTCGCGAGGCCGAGCAGAAGTCCAAGCGAGCAGCCGATGAGGACGATGGCGGCGACGCGGCCGAGCGCGGTGTTGAGGATGCTCTGACGCGGAGCGCCCAGGGCGAGGCGGATGCCGAAGTCGCGCATGCGGCGCGAGACGGAGTAGGAGGCAAGGCCGAAGACCCCGGTGATGGCGAGCGACAGAGCGAGCAGACCGAGGATGCCGAGAGCGATGGTGGCGGCGCGCGCAGGAAAGAGGACGGGAGCGATGATCTGCTGCCAGGGGGCAATGGTGGTGATGGGCAGGTTGGAGTCGACGCCTTCGACGATTGAGGTGAGCGCGGCGGCGAGACGCGGGCGAGCCAGGGTGGCGGAGGTCGCAGTGCGCACGAGGACGTGGCACTCGGTGTCTGGCGCCTGCAGGACGGAATAGAAGATGACGGCAGCGGGGTCCTCGGTGAGCGTGCCATACTTGCCGTCTTCGGTGATGCCGATGATGGTGAGGTTGGTGCCGCCACCATCACGAAAGACCCGGCCGAGAGCATTTGGCGTCCCAAAGACCCGGCGGGCGAAGGTCTGGTTGACGATGGCGACGGGCGGTGCCTGCTTGTCGTCGTGCCAGGTGAAGTCGCGACCGGCGAGGAGGCGAGTGCCGGCGGTCTCAAAGTAGCGGGGGGAAATGGAGTAGTAGGGTGCGCCGAAGAGAACGTCGTGCTGGTTGAGTGGAGCTTTGCCCGCGGCGTAGATGGCGGTGGAGTTCTCGCCGATGAGGTCAAGGGGAACGCTGCTGGTGAGCGCGGCGCTGGAGACGCCGGGGAGGGAGGAAGCGGCATCGAGGATGCGGCGCTGCGCAGGGAGCGAGGCGTCATCGCGGTAATGGGCGAGGTTGAAGTTAAGCGAGAGGACGGTGACGTTCGCGGGGTCGAAGCCGAGCGGCGCGCTGAGAGAGCGCGCGAGGCCGCGGACAGAGACGAAGGCGGCGGTGACGAGGACGCAGCAGAGCGTGACCTCGACCAGGAGAAGAAGATCGCGCAGGGCGAGGCGACGGCCGAGCGATGTGGTGGAACCGGCGGCGCGGATAGCGGTGAGCACATCCGCACGAGCGGCCTGGCGTGCGGGCGCGAGGGCGCAGAAGAGACCGGCGGCAATGGAAACCGCAATCGCGAAGAGGAAGACGGTGAGGCCGGGCTCGACCGTGACAGCGACGGGGAAATCGAAAGGTGGACGGTAGAGGGTGAGCGCGTGGAGCGTGGCACGCGCGAGCAGAAAGCCGAGTGAGCCGCCGATGACGGAAACGGCGAGCGATTCGACAATGAGTTGCAGCGCGATGCGGGCGCGCGTAGCGCCGAGTGCAGTGCGGATGGCGAGCTCGCGGGTGCGATCCGAAGCGCGCGCGACGTAGAGGCCACCGAGATTGACGCAGGCGGCGAGCAGAACCAGGGCGGCGAGGAACATCAGCGCGGTGAGGAAGCTGCGCAGCGGGCCACCAAAGGCATTGCCAATGAAGCCCAGGGGCGTGACGCGGAAGGTGGTATTGGCCTCGTCGGCCGGGTATTCGTGGGCGAGCGCCTGCGCAACGCGGTTGAGATCAGCCTGCGCCTGACCTGCGGTGACTGCGGGGAGACGGCGGCCCATGACCCAGATGTTCTGATTGCGGCGATTGTTGATGAAGCTGTAGCCCTCGATCTGCTGCTCGTTCCAGAGATCGGTCCAGAGGTCGGCGCGGATGAAGCGCTCGCTGCCGGTGAAGTCCGGACGTGCTACGCCGAGAACGACGAAGGGCTGCTGCGAGACGCGGATGGTGCGGCCAACGATGCGGGGGTCACCGGCGAAGTCGGCCTTCCAGGTGGCGTAGCTGAGAACGACGTAGGGGCTACCGTTGGCGCCGTGAGTGTCGTCGCTGTCATGGAAGAAGCGGCCGAGGAGCGGGGTGATGCCGAGCGCGTCAAAGTAGCTGCCGGTGGCCTGGAAGTCCCAGCGCGGTTGGGCGTGGCCATTGGTGGCGAGACCGACCTCGGTGAAACGGTAGGCGCCGATGGTCGAAAAGGTACGGTTGCGGGCGCGGAGATCGAGGTAATTCGGAAAGGACATCGAGACGCTGTTGTCTTCGCGATGCTGAATGAAGGAGAGCTGGTTGGCCTGGGGAATGGAGGAGGGCCGGAGGAAGAGCGCGTCAATGACGCCGAAGACGATGACGTTGGCGGCGACGCCGAGGGCGAGCGTGAGGATGGCGGTGGCGGCAAAGCCCGGACCGCGGCGAAGCTGGCGCAGGGCGTAGCGGAGGTCGGCGAGGAGCCTGGACATGGGCGTGCTCTCCTGCGGGGGAGACGTGCAACTTTGAGACCAATGGAGATTAGAGTAACCGCAAGCTTTTTGCGGTAGATGGGTGGATTGGCTGTGCGGCGACGAGCAGGGCTGTCCGTTTATGGACGGATTTTGCCATCCAGTCGAACGCGCTTGCGGCGCGGGTTGTGTGGTTCGCTTCCTTTGGTCGCTCACGATCGGGGCTGTGGGCGAAACTGATCAGCCGTTGGCTAAAGACCAGGAGGTAGTGATGAAAGCATTGATCTATCGCGAGACCGGTGAACCGAAGAGCGTATTGAAACTCGAAGAGATCCCCACGCAGCCTTTGGCTGCTGGCGAAGCGCTTGTCCGAGTGCTGCTGAGCCCGATCAACGCATCCGATCTGCACATGGTGCGCGGGCGCTATGGCTATCAGCCGGAGTTGCCAGCCAGCCCGGGCATTGAAGGCGTGGGGATTGTGGAGTCCGTAGGTCCGGGCGTGCAAGGTCCGAGAGTCGGAACTCGCGTGGTTTTCGTGGACACGTGGCAGACCTGGCACGGGCAGATCGTGTGCCCAGCGGACAAACTCGTGACTGTTCCAGATGCTCTGGACGATTCGGTCGCGGCGAGCTCCTACATCAATCCTTTGACGGCATGGGCATTGACGAGATCAAGTCACAATCTCAAAGAGGGCGACTGGCTCGTGCAGACAGCGGCTGCATCCAGCGTCGGGAAGTTCGTGCTTCAGTTGGCGCAACAGTATCGATTCAAGACGATCAACGTCATCCGACGCCGCGAGCCGGAAACGATCATACGCAACCTCGGAGGCGATGAGGTAGTCTGCACGGCGGACGAGGATCTCCGCACGCGCCTGCAGGAATTGACCGCGGGCAAGGGCGTTGAACGAGCGATTGACTGCGTTGCCGGGGACCTTGGCGCTGAGCTTGCCCGCAATCTCGCTCCCGCCGGAACCATGCTGGTGTATGGAGCCCTTTCCAGTCATCGGCAGACGGACCCCGCGAAATTCATCATGCCGCTCTTTGCTCCGCGTTTGATTTATTCGACAGCAACGGTTCGCGGGTGGTGGCTTCCGCGTTGGGTGCCTTCCCAGCGGCTCGCCGAAGTGCGGGCAGCGACAAGCGATCTCCTCACGATGTTTTCGAACGGGGCACTTACGCCGCCGGCGAGTGTGCGGTTTTCATTGAAGAACTTCCAAGAGGCAGTACGCCTGGCCGATGGTGAGGCAGGGCAGGATAAGGTCTTGCTGGACTTCTCCCAAGGCTAGGTCGAGAGCCCACCGGTTACACTCCCCTGCATGGCTACTGTCGCGGAACGATGGCGCAACAACTCCGATCTTTTGCTCGTCGTTTTCGATCTGACGGGGACGCTGGTCTTTGCGCTGGAAGGCGCGCTGCGGGCGATCCGCAGCGAATTGGATTTTCTGGGAGTGCTGGTGCTGGCATTTGTAACCGCCGTGGGCGGCGGCATCATCCGCGATCAGCTGATTGGCGCAACACCACCGGCGGCGATCCGCGACTGGCGCTATTTCGGGATCGCGATCCTGGGCGCGATGGCTGTCACGTTTTTCTACCAGTGGGTGCAGGCGATTCCGGATCAGCTGATTGTCACCCTGGATGCGGCGGGGCTGGGGCTGTTTGCGGTGGCCGGCGTGGAGAAGGCGCTGGACTACGATATGCATCCTCTGATGGCGGTGGTGATGGGCGGGATCACGGGCGTCGGTGGCGGGACGGTGCGCGACCTGCTGCTGGCCCAGGTGCCGTCGGTGCTGCGGAAGGATGTGTATGCATCCGCAGCGTTGGCAGGTGGCGTGGTGATGGTCGTGTTGCTGAAGGTGAAGGTGCCTCGAGCCGTGGCGATGCTGGCTGGCGGATGTTCGTGCTTCGTGCTGCGGATGATCGCCGTGGCGCAGCACTGGAATCTGCCACGGCTGCTGCATCGTTAAGGACTTGCCGTCCAGGCAGACGCGCCGGTGGCGCGGGTTGCTGGATTCGCTTCCTTTGGTCGCTCACGTTGGCTTTTGTTGGGCGACCTGACCACTTTCACATCTCCGTGAGATGTGGGGTATCAGATCAGGTGGGATTCTTTGCCGATGCCGCGGCGGCGAGGGAACTGGCGGCCATGGCGAGCGCGATGAACATGCTGGTCCACTCGTTGCCGCTGTGCGGAGAGTGAGCCACGCGTGGCGCATGCAGGATGGCGACCCAGATGAAGAACATGGCGGCGAGCAGATATGCGGCGAGGCGCGCGCGCACGCCGGTGGCGATGGCGAGCGCGGCGGCGATGAAGCAGAGGCCGACGAAGTTGGCGAAAAAGAATCGCTCGGGGATCCAGGCGGGGATGAGGGTGGAGATGAAAAAGGCGTATCTGAAGTGCAGGACGCCGAAGATGACCAGGCTCCCGGCGAAGGCGTAGCGGCCATTGGCGAGTGCGCGGGTGAACGGGGAGGAGCTACCGGGGAGGGCGGCAGCGAGCATCCAGGCACCGCCGGCAAGCGCGAGCACTTCGCCGAAGCCGGTCCAGATGTTGGGATCGCGCAGGTGCATGAGGAGCTGCGGCAGATGGATGATGACGACGCGCACGAGCAGCGCGCTGCCGAGCAGCAGGGCCGCAAGATGCGCGGCGCCGCGAGTCAGCAGGCCAGCGGCGAGCAGGAAGATACAGGCAGAGATGGAAAACGAACGGTGAACGGGATACCAGGGCGGCCCGGCGATGGGGAGGATGCCGAGGTACTGCAGGCCGAAGCCAGCGAAGGCAAGGGAGAGAAAGACGCGAGCGCTGGTGAGGATGCGTGTCATTCGGGGTCTTCGGGGCCCGGTCTTCGAGGCGGTTGGATTCCGAGACTACGAAAAAGCAGCCTGCTGAGGCAGCGCGATGCACTGTGGGAAAGAGATGTGGGGGCATCATACTGCGCCCCGATGAAATATGCGCGAACGATCTGATCAGATTCCCTAGAGATCCGGCCGCGGAAGCGCAATTCCTGTGGGCGGGCGGGCCGAACGCGGCGGATGCTACGAAGGGCGCACAGTCAGGACTTGCAGGGCGTGGGATGATCTAACATGCGCCGAATCTGGACAATGCACAGGGGAGCGGTGTGGCTACTGGCGGCCATCCTGCCGCCGGTGTGCGCAGCGCAGCAGCCCTGCGGCGCGGGCACGGCAGATGTGCGCGGGACAGTGGCGGACATCTTCGGTGCACCCATCGCCGGCGCGGCATTGCGGGCGGGAGCCGCGACAGCAACGAGCGGTCCTGATGGCAAATTTGTGCTTTCCTGTGTTGCGAATGGTGGCGTGATTCACGTGGAGGCGGCATCGTTTGCTGCGGCAGAGGTGAAGGCGGATGCGGCGGCGCGCGTGGTGCTGGAGCCGATGGGGGCGCACGAAGAGGTTTCCGTGACGGCGTACAGGACGCCGATGTCAGAGAGTGCGAGCCCGTCGAGCGTGCTGCTGGTGACGGGGCAGGAGCTGCGCACCGCGGCGCCGGTGACGCTGGATGACCGGTTGCGACAGGTGCCTGGGTTCGATTTGTTCCGGCGATCGAGTTCGCTGGTGGCGAACCCGACGTCGCAGGGAATATCGCTGCGCGGGCTGGGCTCGACCGCGGCGAGCCGTACGCTGATTCTGGCCAACGAGATTCCGCTAAACGATGCGTTCGGCGGATGGATTTACTGGGATGAACTGCCGGAGCTGAGCATTGGCAGCGTAACGGTGGTGCGCGGCGGCGCGAGCGACCTGTACGGCTCAAGCGCGATCGGCGGCGTGATTGAGATGCAGCAGGTGCCAGCCGATCGCAACCATGCGGAGCTGGTGTCGAGCGGAGGATCGTTTCAAACGTTTGATGAAGCGGGGCTGCTGAGCGGTACGACACGGAGAGGCAGCGGCAGCGGGTGGTCCGGTTTGGCAACCGGTGGAGTTGTGCTCACGGACGGCTACATACTGGTGGCGCCTGAGCAGCGGGGGCCCGTGGACATTGACTCGAATCTGCACGCGCAGAATGGGCGCGTAGTGGGAGAGCGGGAGTGGTCCAACGGCCGGGCATTTCTGCTGGGCAATGTGCTGAACGAGGCGCGCAGCAATGGCACGCCGCTGACGACAAATGGCACACGGATCTGGCGTTATGAGGCAGGCGTGGACTGGACGCCGGATGCGGCAAGGGGCGGTTCGCTGCTGCTGCGCGGCTACGGCAGCGCGGAGCACTTCCGCCAGAGCTTCTCTTCAGTGAATGCGACGCGCACACAGGAGACGCTGACACGGTTTGCCCAGACGCCGAGTGACCAGCTGGGCGGGGCGATCCGCTGGACGCAACCGCTGGGGCCGCGACTGGTGGTGCTGGGCGGCGCCGACACGCGGGATGTGCGCGGGGAAGACAATGAAATCGCGACGATAACCGGGGTGAGGACGCTGCTCTCCGCGCGGCAGCGGCAGACCGGCATCTACGGCGAGGCGGTGTGGACGCCGCAACAGTGGACTCTGAGCGCAGGCGGACGCATCGACCACTTCCAGAACTTCGATGCGGTGCAGACGTTGCCAAAGTCCGGTCCGCT
Source organism: Acidobacteriaceae bacterium (assembly GCA_035938355.1). Classification (GTDB taxonomy): domain Bacteria; phylum Acidobacteriota; class Terriglobia; order Terriglobales; family Acidobacteriaceae; genus KBS-83. The sequence continues at coordinate 13,935 of DASZGZ010000149.1, read as the reverse complement.
GCCGCAGATAACCGAGACGGTGGCGAATCCGCGACTGGGCGTGGTGCGGCGGCTGTGGCCGTCCGTGGCGCTGACGGCGATGGGCTTCCGCGCCTACCGCTCGCCGACGGAGAATGAGCTTTATCGCAACGGGCAGGTGGGCCAGGAGCTGACGCTGCACAACACGAGCCTGCGTTCCGAACGCGCGACCGGTTGGGAGACGGGTGTGGTGCTGACGCCGACGGGATGGAACGCCACGGTGCGCGCGAGCTACTTCTGGACGATCGTGAACCGGCCCATCACGGCGCTGACCATCAGCACGACGCCGACGGTGATCATCAAGCAGCGCGCCAACCTGGGGCAGATTGCGAGCCGGGGCGTGGGACTGGACGGCGAGTGGCAGCCGCTGCGCTGGATCAGCGTGGTGGGGGGCTATCAATATGCCAATGCGACGGTGACGCGTTTCGATCAACAGCCTTCTCTGGTAGGCAGCTGGATTCCGCAGGTGCCGCACCAGACAGGCACGCTGCTGGTGAGCGGGCAGGACCAGCGCTGGGGCACCCTGGCGTTCGAAGCGCGGGCGACGGGGCAGCAGTACGACGATGACGCGAATACGTACCGGTTGGCCGGATTCTTCACTGTGAATGCGTTCGCATCGCACACCTTCCGCAAGCGTTACCAGACGTTTGTTGCGGCGGAGAATCTGCTGGACCGGCGAATCGAAGTAGGGCGCACACCCACGCTGACGCTGGGCCAGAAGCAGTCGGTGCGCGGCGGCTTGCGTATTACCTTCGGGGATTAAGGCATTTTCCCTGCAGGCGTCGATGGGCCAGCAAAAGTTCATGTGGCCTTTCGTTAAGGAAAGACCACGCGGAGATGATCTCCGCTATCCTGCAGCACAGGAAAAATGCTTCGGCCGTCCTGGCACACGCGCCGGTGGCGCGTATTGCTGGGGCTTCTCCCTCTGGTCGTCGCCGTTTGATGATGTGGGTGTGGAAACGGATGCGAGCCGCCGCCCGTCCTTTCAGCGGCTCACAATTCTTGAGGTAAGACAATGAAGAACGATCTTGTTACGAAGTCTCTTCTAGCGCTCGTTGCAGTTGCGCTGGGTGCGATTGCCATCCGGCCTTACATTGCGCCTGCTCCCGCGGTTGCACAAAATGCGGCGCCGTATCCGGTGTTTATCGAACCGGGGGGTGGTGATGCTGAAATCCTGGACGGCAGCAAACAGCTCTATGGGCGGATGGTGGTGGACCTGCGAACGGGAAAGATATGGGGCTTCCCGACGATAACAACAGATCCCTATCCATTCGATGCGCTGAACTCCAAGCCACAGACTTCGCATCCGTTTGAGCTGGGCCGCTTCGCCTTCGAAGACATGGACAAGTAAGGGGCAGGTGCGGCTATCTGCGCGCTCACTCGCGAAACTCCTGGCGCGCGGCCGATTTCGTCATGATGCGCTTCGGCCCAGAGCCACACTCCGCAAGAGGCAGCGCCGAGACTGCGGCCCAGCGTGGTGAGCTGGTACTCCACGCGCGGCGGAAAGGCCTTACATTGCAGATGAGGAGATGGACATCATGAAGCTGACTGGCAACACCATCCTTATTACCGGCGGCGGCTCCGGCATCGGTCGCGGGCTGGCGGAGGCGTTTCACGGGCTGGGCAATACGGTGATCATTGCGGGCCGGCGTCAGAAGGCGCTGGATGAGACGACGAATGCGAATCCCGGAATGAAGTCGGCGCAGCTCGATATCGAGAGTGCGGAGGCGATCCGCGCGTTCGGCGCAAAGATGGCGAAGGAGTATCCGGCGCTGAACGTGGTGATCCACAATGCCGGCATCATGCGGCTGGAGAACCTGCTGGAGCAGCCGGAGGAGCTTACGGATGCGGAGGCGATCATTCAGACGAACCTGCTGGGGCCGATGCGGCTGACGGCGGCGCTGCTGCCGCAGCTCAAGAAACAAACGGCGGCGACGATCATGACGGTGTCGTCCGGGCTTGCATATCTGCCTATGGCGATGACGCCGACGTACTGCGCGACCAAGGCAGCGATTCATTCGTACTCGTTAACGTTACGTTATCAGCTGCGGTCGACCAAGATCGAGGTGCTGGAGCTGGTGCCGCCGTATGTGCAGACGGAGCTGATGGGCGACGCGCAGGTGAACGACCCGCGGGCGATGCCGCTGAAGGACTACATTGCGGAGACGATGAAGATCCTGAAGGAGGATCCGGAGGCGAAGGAGATCCTGGTGGAGCGGGTGCTTCCGCTTCGCTTTGCGGAGAAGAGCGGAGACTTTGACAAGTCATTTCAGGGCTTCAACGACGCGATGGCGGCGGGCGGCCACTGAAAAGCGACTTTTCATTGACACGCGCCGGGCCCCTCGGGAGCAGAATAGAGCGGACGCTCCGTCTGGAGCGTTCGTGAGGGGGAGCCCGCGATGGCAGACGTGAATGGACTGGTGACGATCCAGAGCGCGCATTCGGTGGACGAGACTGTCGCGAGGATCCGAGCGGTGCTCGAGGCGAAGCAGATCAAAGAATTTGCACTGATCGATCACAGCGGCGAGGCGGCGAAGGTTGGCCTCACGATGCCGAAGACGCAGGTGGTGATCTTCGGCAATCCGAAGGGCGGCACGCCGCTGATGCTGGCGGCGCCGAGCGTGGCGATCGATCTGCCGCTGAAGCTGCTGGTGCGCGAGGATGCAGAAGGAAAAGTGTGGATTGGCTACTGGTCGGCGCAGGCGCTGCTGGCGCGGCATGGGCTGCCGGAGTCGTTTGCGGCGAATATCGCGGTGATTGAGATGATTGCGCGGCAGGCTGCGGAGTGAGGTGCACGGCGCAGACGCGCATCCGATTCGGCATTCTGCTCGCGGCTGCATCGCTGGCTGTGAGTCCGCTAAGCGGACAGGAGACAACGGATGTTGCACCGGCGCCTTCGGTACGGTTTCCTGCTGCGTGGTATCCGCCGGATAACGATGTGACTTCCACGATGGCTCCGGTGAAGGGTGCGCCCTATGAGGCGCGAATCATCATGGCGGGGCAGAAGCCCGGCCTGCCGATCGAACAGGAACCGTTGCAGGCTCGCGACGGAGCAGGTCGACAGAGGACGGAAACGCTCCAGGTTCGTTTAGACAGAGACGGCAGGCCAATCACAGTTCGCGCCGTCGAAGTGAGCGATCCGGTGACACACTGCGGTTTCCGATGGGCTGAGCCCTGGGTGGACAAGAGCGAGCCGACGGCAACGGTTTCCTGCATGCCGCGAACTCTTCATTACGACGCGAAGCCGATGTGGGCCTCCGTGGCGTCGATGCAAGTCGCGGAAGAGCATCCCTCTTCGACGGAAACCGATCGCAACGAACCGCTGGGAGAACGGACTTTCGGCGGCGTGCAGGCGACCGGGGTGCGGCATACGCGGATCATTCAGACTGCGCCGACGGGCAAGCCGCAGAGGATGGTGACGGAGTTCTGGGTCTCGACAGAGTTGAAGGAGCTCGTTGCGATGTATCAGGAGTTCCCGGACGGCTTCAGCATGGAGCTGCGGGAGATCCAGTTGCGCGAGCCCGATGCGACGCTGTTTTATCCGCCGGCGAATTACAAGATCAATCCCACCGGTACTCAGCCGTGAGTCATTCGATCCCAGATAGACCTCGGCTAACCGCACGTGCCCGGAATGTGACGGTAGCACCATGCAACGGCATGGACTCACTAGTCACATACGAGCGAACGATGCGATGCTCCTGAAAGCATTTTATTGTAGGTGTAGAGCGGCCAAAGAAGCTGATGTTGCTTTTCGTCAATAGCTATTCGCCGTGAAAGGCCACGCCGCGAAGTCGCTGCTATCTCACGGCATCAGGAAGAAATGCGTCAAATGTCCTGGCGGTGAGCGAGCGGGTTCTCACCGCCGGCATGCGGGAGGGCCAGATGTTGTATCGCGTCGACTATGTGTTCGCGGTGTTGGGCGCCGGTTTTCTGATCGGAGTGTTCAGCGGGAGATGGACGCTTCGGTTTGCGGCATCCAGAATTGCGCTCATTTATTTCAACACCGTGATTGCGCTGCTGGCATTGTCATCGATCAGTTTGACATTTCGTTTGACGCTCGGACACGGACCGGCGTGGACTGGCGTGATCAACGACCTCTCCGGGATTGTGTATGGAGCGCTCTTTGGCATCGCGGTGCGACGTGCTGACCGGCAGGAGCTGCTGCTGGATCGCGCGGTGCTCTCCGCCCTTGCGATATCGATTGCCGTCACGTTCGCAAGCGCCGGCCTGGGCAAGGCGTTTGCGATGGCGCCGATGCACGAGTTCTTTGCACAGTCCGGCTACCCGGATGCGTTCCTGCGCTTCATCATCATTATCGAGGTGTTCGGCGCGCTGGCCATGCTCATTCCCTACGCGGTGCCCGCGGCGCTGGCGGGGTTGGGCATCGATATGTTTGGTGCTGTCCTGACGCACATTCACAACGGAGATCCGCTGAATGACAGCACCGGGGCGATAGCGATGCTGCTACGACTTGGCGTCTTCGCCGTGCTGTGGGAACGGAGTCGAACGGCGAAGACAACGTCGCTGCGCTGGCCGCTGCTGCGTCTCGCCGCGGCCGCACTGATCTGTCTGTTGCTTGCTGGCGCTGGCGGTCTTTTGATACGGCATCGCGCACTCGCCGCGGTGCCGGTGGCTGCGATGCTGCGCCCGTAGCCCATAGACGAGTCGCGCTAGACGATGCGCGCGGCGGCTGGAATGCGGCGGATGGTGGCGGCTGTGGCCCAACTGGGGCCGAGCGCGCCCGTGAAGACGATCGCGAACTTTGCATAGCCGGGAAGCGATGGCGGGAACAGCTGCGACATGTGCTGAGTCGTCATAGCAAATCTTCTCCATCGGGCAAGGCTCGAGTAAGGGCTCGCCCATGGTTACGTATTGGGATTGAGGCCGGTTCCGCAGGCGGACTGCGGCGGCCGCAACGGCTGCGATGCCGACACGATCTTTTGTTTATCGACCCCAGCTTCGTCAGGATGGGGCGCCGATTTTGCTGGTGACTCGCGCTGCAGATTGGGGGCGCAGCCATTGCACTATTTCCCAAAGGAACTGCCCAACGGCGAGAACGAGTACGAGGAGCAGGCCGCGGTGGATGCTGGCATTGATGGTCGCGACGGTCTGGGGCGACATGGGGCTGCCGCCGAAGTTGGCCTGGCCGACGTAATCGTGTGCGCGAAGCAGGAAGGCGAGGGCTCCGATGCCGAGCAGGTGGATGGCGCTATCAATGATGTGGTAGTAGCGACGGACGGGACGGAAGAGCAGCGCAAACTTCGCGACGAGTTGGACGCAGTTGAAGGCAATGATGATCCAGTAGAAGGTGTGCCAGATCGCGGGCAGATCCATGTTGAGCAGGCGCCAGGAGACGTAGGGACCGAACATCAATATGGGGAAGCGCGGGAAGGCGAGCAGCCAGGCGAGGAAGATGGCGCTGGCGATGACGTCGGCGTACGGATGACGCGGGCCATTCCGGTCGGCGAGAGGATCCGCTTTGGGCAGCTTGCGCGGGTCCCACTTGGGGTGCGTGAGCTCGTTGCGCGCGTGGCCTTTGAAGTATTCGAGAAGAGCGAAGGCCCCGGTCATCCAGGCGAGAAATTGAAAGACAGTGCCGAAGAGGCCGGTGATGATATGGCCGACGTCGACGCGCTGCGCGATCGGCGTGTTGGGCGAGCCGAAGATGACGGCGACCGCCGTGACGAGCAGCCATATGCCGATGACCCATGGCAGCACGCGCTTGACGGTGAACCAATAGAAGGGAAAGATCTCCGGCCCGATGAGCGAGCGATGGGGCTGGTAGCGCGCGGCGACCATGATGGGATGGCCGTGGCGGCGCAGCAGATCGGCCTGCTCGTCTTCGCTGAGCGGACGGCCGAGCGCGGCCCCCTTGTCTTCCATCTGGGCGCGAAGATTCGCGGCGAGCTCCGCGATGAGGTCGTTCTGGGCGAGGTCGTCGCGGCGTTGCGCGGGCAGATGGCGGCTCACGGCGTATAGGTAGCGGTCAAGAAGATCGTTGGCTGCCATGGCTGTCAGGCCTCCTGGGATGCGGTGATGGGCGATGCGGTGGTGGATAACACCTGGTGGATGGAGCTGTTGATGGAGGCCCATTCGACGAGCAGTTGCTCGAGAGTAGCGGCGCCCGCGGGAGAGAGCCGGTAGAAACGCTTGTTGCGCTTGTCCTCTTCGCGCCACTCGCTGATGAGCAGGCCCTGGGATTCGAGGCGGCGCAGTAACGGGTAGAGCGTGCTTTCTTCGATGTCGATGCCATGGTCGGCGAGGGTCTTGCGCAGGGTGTAGCCGTAGTGCTCCTCGCGGAGCTGGGCCAGGACGGCGAGGATGAGGCAGCCGCGGCGCAGCTCGAGGCGGAGGTTTTCAAAGACGGACTGGATTGCTTCGGTCATACTGTGCTTTACACACTGTATGGCACATAGTGTATGGCGTCAAGTAGGTTTTAGGAGGTTTTTCTTGGGGACGTACTGGATCCGAACCTCTGCCGCGGCTCGAAACGAGTTGTGCGCGAGGGGCACTATCCATGCAGATTTGCAACGAGTTGGCATGGGAGAGAAGCGATGTCCGAAGAATCGATTGCCGGGCTCATCACGGTTACCGTTATCGTCGGACTGATCGCATGGGTTCCGTGTCTGCATAGTTTGAGCTGGTGTGTGAATGCATTGATTCGGGCGAGCGAACGGCAATCGACTCGCTACGGTCGGCGCAGGGCAGGTGACAGAGAACGCGCCGCCGCAGCTGGGGCCCATCCTGAACTTTGACTGGAACGTGCATCTGACAGGGACCACAAGCTGTCACCGCGGGTGGCGCTGCGGACGGGGATCGGTGAAGACCTGGTGCGCTACCGCACCAACGTCGCGGCCGCAGACGGGTGGGGGAGCCGCCGTATCTCAGCTGGCTCTCGTGCGAGAACTACGTCAATCGCGGGAACTGGTCGTACCAGTTCGGACCTGTCTTCTCGTTTTAGACGCAAAGAGAAGCAGCCGCTTCAGGGAAGCGGCTGCGATGACAGGCGTGAGCACGGCTAACTTTGCGAAGCGTGCACGCTTTCCTGATGGTTTGTCTCAGTGACGTTGCCCTTGGCCTGCGCGATTTCGAAGCACTCTTCCAGGATGTCGAGTGCCACATCTGCTTCCCCTTGCTGCACGATGAGCGGAGGCGCCAGGCGGATCGAGGTCTCGCCGCAGCCCAGGATCAGCAGCCCGCGCTCAAAGGCCAGGTCCACGATGTGATCGCGCAGTTGGGGCGCTGCCTCGCGCGTTTTCTGGTCCTTCACGATCTCTACGCCGATCATCAAGCCCCGTCCGCGTACGTCGCCGACGATGGGATGAGTCTTCAGCCAGCCACGCAGGCGCGACATGATCTTGCCGCCCACCTTCGCTGCGTTGGCAATGCCCTCGCGCTCGAGGACATCCATCGTCGCCAGCGCTGCGGCAATCGCCACCGGGTTTCCGCCGAAGGTGGATGCATGCGATCCGGGCTTCCAATCCATGATCTCGGCTCGTGTCATGCAGATGCCCAACGGCATGCCGGAGGCAATTCCCTTCGCAATGCAGACGATATCCGGCTCCACGCCGGTATGTTGTATCGCCCACCACTTGCCGGTACGCCCCGAACCGGATTGGACCTCATCGGCGACCAGCAGGATGCCGTGACGATCACAGATACGACGGAGCTCCTGCATAAAGATGGTGGGGGCCACGACGTAGCCACCCTCGCCCTGAATCGGCTCCACGAAGATTGCCGCCACTTCTTCGGGTGGGAGCATGGTCTTGAACAGTCTGTCCTCGATGTACCGCGCGCACTCCAGCGCGAAGGCTTCTTCCTCCTTCGGTCCACCCGTACAGCCGCGGTACGCATACGGATAACGCACATGCGTGACCCCCGGAACCAGCGGTGCAAACCGCCGCTTCTGCTGCGGCTTCGAAGCGGTGAGGGAGAGGGCGCCCATGGTGCGGCCGTGAAAGGCGCCGAGGAAGGCGATCACGTTCTGGCGGCCGGTGTGATAGCGCGCGAGCTTGAGGGCACATTCGACAGCCTCCGCGCCGGAGTTGCCGTAGTAGAAGCGATGAGGACCCGGCATAGGCGCTACGGCCGAAAGCCGCTCTGCCAGCGTGACCATGCCTTCGTAATAGAAGTCGGTGCCGGACATGTGAATCAGCTCGCCGGCCTGCTGCTGGATGGCCTTCACGACCTCCGGGTGACAGTGCCCGGTGGAGGTGACCGCGATGCCGGCAGCGAAGTCCAGAAACTCATTCCCGTCCGCATCCTCGATGCGTACGCCTCGTCCCCGTTTGGCGACCAGCGGATAGCTGCGCGTGTAAGAGGGGGAGATCAAGCGATCGTCCGCTTCCACAATCGCGCGCGCTTTGGGCCCGGGCAATGGGCCGTTGATGCGGGGGGCGAAGGCAGAGCTCCGTGAGGAGGTCCGGGCGGTGTCCTGAGCGAGGCCATGGTTCGACATGGTGTAGGGCTCCTCCTCTGTGCGAGAGGCGTTTCAAAAAAGGTGGGATGGAACGGGGCCCCGGCTGGAGTGGAGCATCAGGAACCGGGACAAAAGCTGGCGAGGGCGCGACTAGTCGCCGGCGAAGAGGCGAGGTCGCGTAGCAGAGGGCAACACCTGCGCCGCCACGCGTGCAAAACGCGGGCTGAGCGCTACGGAATGGAGCCAGGAATGCCGCATCTGCTTTGCTTTCTAGCTGGGAGGATAGCACAGCGACACCATCGTCTGGAACGAGAACCAGTAGGCTCAAAGACTTGCCGGAGCCGCTTCTATCGCGGGCGCTCTGTACACCAGGCGACAGGCTGGACGCACTGACCACGGAACGTGACCGAGCCCTCGTCGGGCGGCCGGGGGCGACGTGAGCGGAGAGTACGATCTCAGCCAGTTTCTGAGCGGAGAAATTCGGCCCGGCGTTGCGTGCGACATGAGCGCGGATTTTCTGGCGGAGGCCAAGCGTCGTGCGCAGGCGGCGGGGCTGGATATCGCGTTCACGCAGGCGCGTGCCGAGGCGTTGCCGTATCCCGATCACTCATTCGAGATGCTGTGGGCGGAGCGCGTGCTGATCTATGTGCCCGAGGTGCGGCGGGCAGCGTCCGAGATGCGGCGCGTGCTTCGACCCGGAGGCCGCGCTGCCCTGATCGAGCCGGATATCAGCACATCGACGATCAACCTCGAGGATCGCGCGTTGGTCCGGCGCGTGATGGGACATGAAGCGGATTCGAACGTGGCGCATGGCTGGCTGCCGGATCTGCTTCGCTCGGTGCTGGAGGAGGTGGGCTTCCGCGAGATCCAGCTTGCGACCCGGGTGGTTGTGTTCGCGTCGGAGCTGGCGGCGAGTTATTTTGCGCAATGCGGACGCTCTGCCGCGACGGCCGGAGTTCTTTCCGATGCGGAATTGCAGGCGTGGGACGCGGGGATTCAGGAGCTTGTTATGCGTAAGAGTCTGTTCGCCACGGTTGGATACTTTCTATTTACTGCGAGCGCGTAGTTGTCGATGCGCTGAGTCGCGGCGGTAAGATCGATCGCATGCTTAAGAAACGTTGTTCGAAATCCGCTGCTCTGGTGGGCTTTTCGGTCTTCGGGCTGGCCGTGGGTGCAACCGCTATCGGTGCGATGGCGATTGGCGCACTCGCCATCGGCGCACTGGGCATCAACCGTCTCGGAATGGGGACTGCCCGAATTGAGGAGCTGAGTATCGGGAAACTTACTGTCGATGAGCTTGTCGTGAAGAAGCGCAGCGATGAACCGCAGTAAGTGGGCAGCGTGATCCGCAAATCTTAAGCGGGCACGGTTGAATTATCGATCATGCCAGTGGAAGAGCTTATGCGTGATCTTCCACTCGCCCTTCCACTTGAGCAACGTGAATACGTCGGAAGCTCGTGCCTCCGCACCGGCTAACTTACCTGACCAGTGTTGAACCTCCAAATGAACAACCGCGATGCTCTCGATGAGCTCGATTCGTGCGAAGCGAGGACTGATATTTGGTGCAGGACCATTCTCAGTGACCCACTGGAAGACGTGTTCCACCGACCCACTATATTCAACCCCTTGACAGTAGCCGGAGATGGTGGCGGAAGGATGAAACGCAGGGCGCATGAGATCTCCGTCGCCCGCGCGAGCGCCCGCGATATAGCGATGCATTGTGCGGGTGATCGCGTCATGCTCGGCGAGATAGGCGTTGGTGACCGGCTGGAGCGCTGGGAGAGTCTCGGCCTTATCGATCGCGATTTCGTGGGGATGCTTCGTGTGTAGGCGGCTCCACGCTTCGATCTCGTGGCGGAACGCAAAGACAGTGTCCTGCTTCTCGTGCTCGCGGCGGTGGACGGGGAGACCTTCACTCGCCTCCCAGCGCCGCACCGTGCGTTCGCTGCGATCCAGGTACGCAGCGATCTGCTTCCAGGACTCCAAAGTCTTCTGCGGGGTGTTGCGCGCAGGCATGCCAAAACCCCCGCGCAAGACTATAGCAGAGGGCACGACACTAAGCTGCGGTCTCATGAGTGCCAGTGAAATGCCTTCTGGATGATCTTCCACCCACCAGGCATTTTGAGCAGCGTAAACAGGTCTGACATTCGAACGTCGGAGCCAGCCATCTTGCCAGACCAACCGGCGGCTTCGAGACGTACGACAGCAATGGAGTCGAGAATGTCCACATTTACTATGCGGGCCTCGATTCTGGGAGCGGGACCATTTTTGTCGATCCAGTCGAACAAAAATTGTGTACCGCTGGCGAGTTGTTCTCCGGCGTAGCCGAAGAATGAGGCCTCAGGGTGGAAGGCGGAGCGCATCAGCTCGCTTTTGCCTTGTTTGCATCCGTCAATATACAGCTGCATGATCTTGACGATTCGGTCATATTCGGTGGGATATTCGCTCGTGGTCATACCGGAGACGTTAGGAGTTACCAGTGCGGGGCGGCAATAGCCAAACGTGGCCAAAGCCGGTCGAGAAAACATTCGCCTCTTCGCCGTATCTGAACGATCGGATTCTGCGGAGACGGAAAGGTATCTATAAGTCGTCTTGTAAGAAGTAGCGCCTGGCCCGCGGCTTGATTCTTCTCAGTTCGCCACGCGCAGTACCAGTTGTCTCTCCAGCCGGAACCGCAGCACACTCTCCGCCGGCACCCTCACCTCTTTGCCGCGCGTGAACACCTGCGTCGCGCGCCGCCACCGGCGCCGGAGAGTGCACCGATCCCCGCCCCGCGGCCGCCCCAATCGCCGCGCCGCCGCCCAGGAACTCCGCCGTCCGCCGGTTCTTGCCAACGCCACGGCCGCTGTTCTCATCCACATTCGACGTCACAACGCTGTATTGCCTTCCATCCACCGTCACCGAGTACAGGTCCAGAACGAGCTCCGGACTGTGCACCGCCCCGCCCGTTGTCACCTGGCGGATCAGCATCTGCGCGCTCGCTCCTGCCGGAATGGCCACCCCGCCCGCCGCATCCGGCACGTTTTCGGTGATGGTGGCGCGATACAGTTGCCCCGTTTGTGTACTCTTCGAATCGATCGTCTCGTCCGTGCGTACCACAATGTCGGTGCCAAACGGAATCACCTTGGCATGCACCGGCACCGGCGCAACCTGCCCCGCGTTGTTGAAGACCAGCGATTCGATATCGTGCACCGGAAACTGGTATTGGATACCCTCTGCGCCGGTAAAGCCGATCGGGTCCGCTCCTGTAAAATGCCCCACGTAACTCTTGCCGTTACGTAAAGTCACCGTGTCAGACGTGGCATTGAATACCAGCGTCTGTACATCGGCTCGCGGAAATGTATATTGAATGCCCTGCTGATCGGTGAAGTGGATCGCCGTACCCACGAATTGTCCCGTGTAACTCGCGCCCTCGGCCAGGATCACCGTATCCGCACGCGCCGCCAGGCAAAGACTTATGCAAACCGCAAACAACGCCGCAATTCTTCTCATATGTCGCGCCTCAATCCGCTGGAGCACCGCCAGCATCCAAACATCCGGCCGCAACAGGCAACAGTTCGACTCTCAGAACCGCGATGCCGATACTTCGGAGAGAACGCGTTATGGGGAAATTCAGACAGCTGCGTGTGCGGACGAACTTGGCGACATCATACAGAGGGCCCATCCGCGAATCCAGATTCGCCATGAAGACTTCTAGAGGGGCTGAACAACTATGTTTCCGGGACTCGTTATGGAGTAGGGGGAGCCGGGCGCTTCCGTGACGCTGGTCGGGGTGACGGTATAGACGTACAGTTTGCCGGCTCCTGCAGAGGTGGTTCCGATTGCATACATGTGATTGCTGCTGTCCCAGAGGATCTGCGAGACGGTGAAGCCGGGCAGAAGCGTCTTGTATTTCGTGACCGGATTACCGCCATTGAAGTGGAAAATCTCCAGACCATTTCCTCCGACTGCGAGAAGCTTGCCCGACGGAGACAATCTCATCGAGCCGCCTGGGGATCCTGTGGGGCCGCCGCCCGGTCCTGACACGGCCATGTTCTTATACGTGCTGGTTGTTTTTAGATTTCCTTCTGCGTCTGCCGTAAAGGTCGCAATGACCACCGGTCCATATGTGGTGCCGTCGTCATCGACGCTGTCAACCGCTTGGAGCGTCATGGCCGCGTGATTTGTCGGATCCGTGGCCATCGTCAAAGGACAGTAGAATCCCGAATCCGGCCCGTTCGGAGGTGCAGCCGGTAGAGCCACGCCTGCATTTGCAGTAACTATTTCCCCGCTGCTTACACGTTGGAAGACGGTGACCTGGGGGGACGGACCATTCCCGAATGCAGCGGCGCAGTCCGGCGAATATACAAATTTATTGTTTCCAAGAATGTTGATGCTGGGACCGCCCAAAAAGACATCGCCGGAGTTGCCCAGGAAGGTCAGCTCTCCATTGGCGTCGTCGATTCTGAATGACTGGTACCAGGTACGGCAGGGAAACTCCGCAGGGATCGCAGCGTTGTACAAATTCTCCCCGGAGTGGTCGATTCTCAAGCCCTGTCCATTGAAGTAGGTCAATGGACAGGTGCTATCCGCGTTATATTTCTCGGTGTTTAAGGTCGCCGCCTTCTTCAGCGCGCCGTTTGCAGCCATCGAGAACGATTCGATGACCACACTGCTCGGCTCAAAGCCAAAGAGATAGTGCCCGTTCGCTCCCATCAACGAAAGGCTGTAGTTGAACGGGGAACCTGGCACCGCAGTCAGCTTCCCGTTTGCAGCCGCGGAGAAGGCCAAAATGTGACTACCACTGCCTACATAAACATGCGCAACGGGCGCGGCGGTCGTCGTCGCGGTCACACTCGCAATGGACTGGGCTTCCGGGGCCTGGGCCAATGCGCCTCCGGTAGATAAAACGGCAGCCAGAGAAACGGCGAGTCGAGTCCAACGCGTCATATGCGGAACACCTTTCAGATGCTGGTTTCAAGGCGAGAGAGGAGCTCTTGAAGGGGGGAACTGAATACTGAACCCTGCATGACACAACCTGCAAGCAGAAAAGGCCCTTGGTAGCGGGTCAGCTTGAAACTGACCTACTACCAGGCCCTTATCCCATCTAGAGGCCTACTTCGCCTTAACTGGAGAGGCCCCGCTGCAGCAACACGATGGAGTTGTGTATTGCTCCGTAGAACGCCTTTACGGTCTCGGGATCGTCCGCCTCTTCGGCATCCCAATTCAACACCATGGAGAAGTAGACCCAGCGATTCGGGAAATAAACGGCGCCGGCAATGGACCGAGCGTGCGCGCCTTTGATGTCCGCGTATCCAGCCTTCCCGAAGACGCTCAACCCGAGTGGGATTGGAACCAGATGATTGATGTCGCCGAGCGAAAGAATTCTTCTGAACTGAAACAGCGTTTCTCGATGGGAAAAGAAGCGTCCCTGCAATGCACGCGAAAAGAAGGAAACGAGGTCGTCCGGGGATGATGCAAGCGTTTCAACATTGTTCAGGAACGGGTGCGCGAGCGGT
>DASZGZ010000148.1:0-3606 GCA_035938355.1 Acidobacteriaceae bacterium | reverse complement strand
GGATAGAACCCCGGACTAGCATCAAGCCCGGGAGTACCGGGAGTATAAGTGGCGGCAGGCCCCTCTATGCACGTCCAGGAGGTAGTCCATGTCGCGTCGGTCCTTTCTCTCACAATTAGCTGCATTTCCGCTGGTAGCGTTGGCCGGTTTTGATTCCGCGTCCGGTGCGCCGACTCCAGCATCGCCGGGAAATCGAAAGCCTCTCAACATCATGATGAAGAGCGCCTGGGGATCGGACGATCCGACGAAGGCTGCGTTTCCATTTCTGCACGGGCTGGCGCTGGCCGAGGCAGGTCACTCGGTGCAGATATTCTTACTGGGCGAGGCGGTCGGTCTGATGCGTAAGAGCGTTGCAGAAGCAGTGGTGCCTGTGGGCTGGCCGCCGCTGGTCCAAACACTCGACAAAGTTGCGGCGAGGAAAATTCCTATCTTTGCGTGCGGGGCGTGCTCGCGTGCGCGAGGCGTCTTGGAAACAGACCTTGCGAATTACGGCGCAAAGTATGGCAACCCGACGATCTTCGTTGGGCTTGTGGAGTGGGCGGACCGCGTGATTACCGAGTAGATGAATTAGAGACGGTTTTGGACCTTAGACACTGGACTGTCATCAAACCAGCGAGGGACAACGGGAAGTTGCATGAATGAGCCGGAGACGATACAGACGATTCTGAAGACAGCGAAGACCATTGCCGTGGTGGGGCTGTCGGATAAGCCGGGCCGGCCGAGCCTGAACGTGGCGCACTACCTGCAGCAGCATGGCTACCGGATTGTGCCGGTGAACCCGAAGGCGAGGAGCCGGACGATCCTGGGCGAGCCGGTTTTCGATTCGCTGGACGAGGCGTGCGCGGCGGTGGGGAAGGTTGACGTGGTGGATGTCTTCCGTGACTCGGTCTATGTGCCGGAGATTGTGAAGGATCTGATCCGGCTGAAGATCTCCTACTTGTGGCTGCAGGAGGGTGTGTGCCACGACGAGGCGGCGGGCTGGGCGGAGGCAGACGGGATCGGAGTGGTGATGGACCGGTGCATTCTGAAGGCGCACGCAGCTTGGTCACGGAACCGCCAGCGGGCGTAACCAAACGCTGCCGTCGAAGTCCTACAATAGAGCAATCTTATGAACGTACCTGGTTTGTGCCGTTTGCGCCTGCTGCCGGCGTTGTTGCTGCTGATCGCGACGGCTATCTTCTGCGTGCGCAGCGATGCGCAGACGAGCGTCGTGGCGCCCCACGTGAAGGTCTCGCTGCTGGCGGACCAGGCGTCGATCTCTGCCGATGCAGCCCACACCGCGATGCCGCCGCACCTGGGTCTGCTCTTCGACCTGGAGCCGGGCTGGCATGTGTACTGGACGAACGCCGGCGATTCTGGCGAGCCGCCGGATGTGAAGTGGACGTTGCCAGCGGGCGCGACGGTGGGGCCGCTGCAGTTTCCCGCGCCGAAGCGGCTGCCGCTGGGCCCGCTGATGGACTTTGGGTACGAGGGGCAGGTGTTGTTTCCTGCCGAGCTGCATATTCATACGGGCAACACCGCAGGCGCAACTGCCGGTATTCCGATTGCTGCCGATGTGCGCTGGCTTGTTTGCCGCCAGGCGTGCGTGCCCGGCAAGGCTCACCTGACGCTGGACTTGCCGATGGGCACGGGCGGCCCGAGTGCGGCGACGCCGCTGTTCCAGAAGACCTTCGCATCGATGCCGAAGGTGCTTCCGGCGCGGGCGAAGGCGATCTTCTCGCGAGTTCCGGGCGGCTTCGAGCTGGCTGTGCTGACCGGCACGCGGGTGGACGGGGCACAGTTCTTTCCCGCAGACCAGAATGTGATTGCGAATGCAGCGCCGCAACCGGTGACGCCTCGGGGAGACGGCGCGGTGATCGCGCTGAAGCAGGATGAGAATCTGCAGACGGCTCCGCTGGCGCTAGGCGGCATTGTGCTGCTGCCCGATGGGACCTCGTACTTGATAAGGGCCGCTCAGGGAGTGATTCCACCGCCGCCGATTTCGGTGCCGGAGAGTGCCGGGCTGCTTCGCTACGTCGGCTTTGCGCTGATCGGCGGCGTGCTGCTGAACCTGATGCCGTGTGTGTTCCCGGTGCTGTTCATCAAGGCGCTGGCGCTGGTGCAGTCTTCGACTGTAGAGCGGCGCGCGATGCGGGTGCAGGGACTGGTCTACACGCTGGGCATCCTGGTGTCGTTCTGGATCGTGGTGGCAGTGCTGCTGGCGCTGCGCGCGGGCGGGCAGCAGCTGGGGTGGGGCTTCCAGTTCCAGTCGCCGGTGTTTGTGGCGATGATTGCGCTGCTACTGTTCTTCCTCGGGTTGTCGCTGGCGGGGATGTTCGAGATCGGGCTGAGCGTGACGAGCGCGGGCTCGTCGCTCGCGAACAAGCATGGCCTCGCGGGAAGCTTCTTTACCGGCGTGCTCGCGGTGGTGGTGGCGACGCCGTGTGCGGCGCCATTCCTGGGAGCGGCGATCGGGTTTGCGCTGGTGCAGTCGTCGGTGGTGGCGTTTGCGGTGTTTACCGCGCTCGGCGTCGGGCTGGCGCTGCCGTATCTGCTGTTGGCATTCCAGCCGGCATGGACGAAGCTGTTGCCGAAGCCTGGCGCGTGGATGGAGCTGCTGAAGCAGGCGACGGCGGTGCCGATCTTCGCAACGGTGATCTGGCTGGTGTGGGTCTTTGCGCAGCTTGCGGGAGCGACGGCGCTGATCGGGTTGCTGTCGGCTTTCCTGTTGCTGGGGATTGCTGGCTGGGTGCTGGGACGCTGGCCGGCGAAGTTGCCTGCCACTGCGACGGCGGTGGTGATCCTGGTGCTGGCGATCGCGGCGCCGGTGTATGCGGTGCGAACGTTCCAGCCGGCGGAGAGCGTGGCCTCGGGTGCAGCTGGCGCTCATACCGATCACACGCGCGCGTGGCAGCCGTTCACACCGGATGTGGTGGCGCAGTACCAGGCGCAGGGACGGCCGGTCTTCGTGGATTTTACGGCGGACTGGTGTCTGAGCTGCCAGGTGAATGAGCGTGTGGTGCTGGAACGGCCCGACGTGCTGAGCAAGTTGCAGGATGGAAAGATAGCGCTGGTCCGCGCGGACTGGACGCGGCATGATGAGGATATAGCGCGTGCGCTGGCGTCGCTGGGACGCTCGAGTGTTCCGACGTATGCGCTGTATCCGGGGACACCGGGCGCGCCCGCGCGGGTGCTGCCTGAAGTACTGACGACCAACACGGTGCTGGACGCTTTGAAGACGCTGCCCAACCCGGATGCGGGAGGCGCGCGAACGGCGTCGCTCACACCGTCGCGATAACAGGGTCTCCAATAACGCTCGGAGGGAAGCCATGTCGTGGGAACGGTATATTCGCCGGCTGGGTGCCTGGCGCGCGTTCGTCTACATTGCGATTGCGGTAGCCGCGCTGGCGTGGGTGCTGGTAGCGCATGCGGCCAGTGTCGGGCAGTCGGCGCCGACGTTTAGCGGAAAAGATTCGCAGGGGAAGACCGTCTCGCTCGATCAGTACCGCGGCAAGTACGTGGTGCTGGAGTGGACGAACCGCACCTGTCCGTTTACGAAAAAGCACTATGACAGTGGCAATATGCAGGCGTTGCAGCAGCAGTGGACGGGGAAGGGCGTGGTGTGGC
>DASZGZ010000147.1:0-3073 GCA_035938355.1 Acidobacteriaceae bacterium | reverse complement strand
TGCCGTTCGCGCCTCCGGCAGCACGGCCCAGGAGGCGTCCTCCGGCAGCGCGCCTTCCGGCCCTACCCGCACGCGCAGCACATCGTCGCGCAATGCGGTGATCTGCATGACCGCGCTTCCGTTATGCAACTCCATGCCGTTGTCCAAAGCCTTGCTCGCGGTTACGCGATCGAGCGCGAGTATGGGGCGAGCTGCTTCCCGAGTCGCAGCATGGGCCAGCATCACGCCCGGCAGCAGAAGTGCAGCGGCAGGAAGCGTGAGCAATGAACGGCGATGGGAAGCGGCAGAGCAGGGAAGGGTCAAGGGGTTAGTCCTCACGCATGGAATCAGGTTGCGGCGAAGCAGCGGAAACCGCACTTACTGTACCGCGCTAGCTCCACTTTCAGGAAATCCACTTTAGCGATCAGCAGGCGGCCCTACATAAGGCTCATGCAGCTCACTGTGATGTCCGCGTTCCGCGTCCTTTCCTTCGAGGGTGTCCGCATAACGTTCCACCCAGAGCGAAGGTACGGCATAAAGGAGGGCTACCAGAAAGGTCAGACCCAGCGAGATGCTGGTGCGATAGAACGCGATGGGGATTGCAACCGCATAAATACCGATTGAGATCAGATTCTTGCGCTGCGCTGCACGACGCAACAGGAGCCACTCTTCTTCAGAGACTCCCTGGCGGGCAATCACACGGTCCAGTACGAAGAATGCCGCCCCGGCAACGAGCATGGTGCCTGCGTAAACCGCGGTAGGGAAGGGGCTGAGGCGCGTGCTCTCCATCCATTCCGTAGAGAAGGGAATCAGTGACATGAAGAACAGCAACGCGACGTTCGCCCACAGGATCGGCACGTCGACGTGCTTTACGCGGTGGAAGAGGTGGTGATGATTGATCCAGTACACCGCGATGTAGAAGTAGCTGATGACGTAGCTCACGAAGATGGGCCACTCGTGTGCGAGCGAGCCGGAATCTGCGCTTGCCGGCACCTTCAGTTCCAGCACCATGATGGTCAGGATGATGGCGATCACGCCATCGGAGAATGCCTCCAGGCGCCCCGACGACAATGGTTCGTCGCCCACCAACCGGTGTCTCGCTTTGCTACGGGTCATGCCCGCCAGTAAAACATCTTTTCGACTAGGGGTGAGGACGAAGTTCCGCGTGGCCATGGCAGCGAAACCTAACCGGATTCGTCGTTCGTCCCGCTCCACCCATGGGTCGTCCCATATGCCAGGAAAATAAGCTGTGATTTTGCATCTAGGGCTTCCAGGTGAGGGCTACAATTTGCGCGGGTCCTCTCTCAAGGGAGGCTCGTATGCGCTCCGTAATTCTCATCCTCTTGGCGGCCGGGCTCGGCCTCCAGTGCGTCGTCGCGTCGTCGGGGTTCCAGTTTCAACACGGCCGAAGACAGATGCCCTCCACCACAACGCAAAACCAGCCCCAGTCGCCTGGGACCGTTGTCGGCAACTCGCCGGACGCAGAGATTCCGGACTCGATGGAGCGGAAGCGGCTGGCGATGTACAGCCGAGAACGACAAGCTCAGGCCATGAGCGATGCCCGCCTGTTGGCGGAGCGTTCCAGGGAACTGGAGGCCGAACTCGAGCAGTCAAATGGCGACACCCTGCCTGCCACCGTATTCAAGAAGGCCGATGAAATCATCAAGCTGGCCAAGAGTGTGAAAAGCAAGATGCGGCCCGCTTATTAAGCGGACGAGGTCGCCGCTGCGGAAGAGACAACCGCATCGGTCACTAGCGCTATGCAAGTCTCAAGCGGCGGATCTGCGCCCCTGTTCGTACGCAAAATTCATCAGGTCGGCAATCTCTTCAGCGACTCCGCGATCGTTATAGATCGCGCATTCTTCCACGCCGTCGGGCCCTACAACCGTATATCCGACCTCTTTGCCGCACCCGCTGCAGCCCCGGCTATCAATTTCTACGGTGTACATCTGCGCTTCTTCTTTCGCTTCTTCTATGGTGTAGATCTTCGCTACGCTTCCCATACTCCCTCACTCAATTAGGTTTTGAGGAGAACATGCTACGAAGGCCCGGTACCGCCTCAATGGTTGCCTCTGTCCAGCTATTTGGAGGCGTCTACCTCAATCCAAAGTTGCATAGGGCTGAAATCCGCTGGACGAAATTTTCGATTGAGGTCGCACACAGGTTGTCTGATGCAATGGGCGTGGAAGAGCTGAATTGCATCTGATGCGTTGAGAAACTCGCATGGCGGTTGGCCGGCACCGGTAGAGGAAGCAACAATTCGCAGCGTCTGGACGCATTGCCCTGGAGCCGCTGGCACACGCGCCCGGTCGTTGCGCTCGGCATTACCTGGCTTCTCGACGGACTGGAAGGCAGCCTCGGCGGGTCTTTGGCCGGCGCCCTGAGGTCCCACGAAGGGCTTTCTCTTACCGATGCGCAGCTTGGCCTCAGTTCCTCTGTCTATCTCGCTGGTGCGGTGCTGGGGTCGATCGTTTTCGGCGCGCTCGCAGACCGCTTTGGGCGGCGAAAGCTTTTCTTCTTGACCTTGCTCGGATATCTGGCTCCGGAGGCTGCATGGCGACATTCGCCTTTTGTTTGCTTTTCCTCAGGCGCTTCGCCTAAGCTGCGCTTGTGCGGACTCATTCCCAGAAGACTGACCTGCCGGTGACGGCAAGATGATCAGCTATGCCAGCCGGCTGCGTGAAGAGCTCAGTCTTCGCGCGCTTCACTGGGCCACGCGCAATGACCTTTCGCACGAGTGCACCATCGGAGATCTGCCGTCGGTCTTGTTTCGCGAAACCGACGATGCGACTCATGGAAATTTCCACCCCGCCTCGTACAAATGCATCCGCAGAAGGCCGGAATGGAATCGCCGGCTTGCGAAGTCGCACACCTCCGCACGGCGCAACCTGCCAAGTCACGACTCCGGGCGAAGCGAATTGGACACCGCGGCCAGTTCCGATGCGCTGCTCATGAACATCTTTTGTCACCCGCAGGCCTTCGCCGCCGGCAGCTCTCTGCGTCTCCTGCTGGCTACTGAAGCGCCGGAGCGCCTCCAGTTCGGCTGCAAGCCGCGGATACCACTGATCGCAAATCACGTCGAGCGCACAGAGAT
>DASZGZ010000146.1:0-6898 GCA_035938355.1 Acidobacteriaceae bacterium | reverse complement strand
CCGGTAGCCGGCCCTGGTAAGGCGTTTGCGGATCTCCTCCGCGATCATGACGGAGCGATGCTGTCCCCCTGTACACCCGAAGCCCACCGTGAGGTAGCTCTTCCCTTCCTGTATGTAATGGGGCAGCAGGAAGAGAAGCAGATCGGTCGTCTTGTCGAGGAACTCCTCGGTCTGGGGAAACTGACGGATGTACTGTGCCACCTTGGGGTGTTTCCCGGTCAGCGGACGGAACTCCGGAATGAAGTGCGGATTGGGAAGGAAGCGCACATCGAAGACCAGGTCCGCCTCAAGCGGCACACCGTTTTTGTAACCGAAGCTGACGAAGGAGATCATCAGGTTCTTGGTGTCGCTGCTGCTGCCGCGCTCAAACTTGCTTAGGATGAAGGCGCGCAGCTCGTGCACATTGTGCTGCGAGGTATCCACCGTCTCGTCCGCCATCTTGCGGATCGGATCGAGCAGTCGCCGCTCGGCATCGATTGCTTTGACCACGGTCTCCGTCCGTCCGAGCGGGTGCGGGCGGCGAGTCTCAGAGAAGCGCCGCAGCAGTGCCGCATCCGACGCCTCGAGGAAAAAGACCTGGGTCGGCAGCACCTTGCGCAGCTTGCGCAGGAGGTCGGGAAACTGGTCCAGCCGTTGTCCCTCGCGCACATCGACGACAAGCGCGGCACGCTGGATCTCCGCGGATTGCTGCACCAGGTCGGCAAAAGCCGGCAGCAGATCCAGCGGCAGATTGTCGACCGAGTAGTAACCGAGGTCCTCAAAGGCCTTGAGGGCCGAGGCCTTTCCGGAACCGGACAGGCCTGTGATGATGACCAGCTCACGAGGCAGCCCGTCATGCGGCGCGCGTGTGCTGTCATGCTTCGGTTTCCGAGCCGGACGCGGTCTCGCTGGGGGTGCGCCTTTGCGCGGCATGGCCACATGCTAAAGCATTTCCTTCGTCGCGAAGGTTGTGATTGGAACAGTTTCCGTGAAACGCCGCAGGAAAACCGTTGCATAGGCGCCACCAAAAACAGTACGGGCGCCCCTTTCCGGGAGGCGCCCGCACCTATTACCAACGTGTCCAGGGACTGTTTAGAAGGGACTGGTCAGCAGGGCAACGCGACCAGTTCCATCACGCCGTCGCGGCGACGATGCAGCACCTGCAGCTCCCCCGCCAGGTCGCGAAACACGAATACATCCTTGTCACGCAGCTCCGACTCCTTGACCGCTTCATCCAGCGTCATCGGCTGCACGGAGACGCAATCGTCGCAGTGCACGACGTGAGGCTCTGCGATCTCCCGGCCGTGCGAAGGGCTGTGGACCCTCACCGGCGCGGGTTTGCGTCCATTTCCAGTGACGTTGGCGGCCTTGGCCGGAGCCGTCCTCGTTTCCGGGAGTATCGGTTCTGCCACGTCCGGCAAAGCCGCTACCGACATTGGATTGTTCCGCTGCCGAGCGAGCCGCGGCTCATGTGCAGTCTTCGCATCCTTTGGCTCGCGTGTGCGTGTGCGGAATTTGTCCTTGTGTTTGATGGCCTGCAGTTCGGCTTTGGCCAGCGCATCGCGCAGCGCCGTCTCCATCACGGTCGATTCACACAAACCAACGATCGTCTGAAACTTGGTTTGCACCGTGACTTCTGCGGTATGCCGATATTTTTCTTCAGTGAGAATCACGTGAGCGCTGCAGCTTCGACCAACCACTTTGCCGACGCGATCCAGGCCCTCCTCTGCCAGTCGACGGAGTGAAGGGGTAATCGCGATCTGGCGTCCGGTGTACTCCACCTGCATAAGCGGAACCTCCATACGTATCAAGATGCAAATCCCGTGAGGGGAGATGATCCTACACCAGAGGACGCAGTGCATTCCTCCCGGTCGTATTTAGCAGTGCGTTGCCTGCCGAATCTCCGCACCATACGGCATTTCTTAACGGAAAAGCAGGGCCATACGCAACCCTGGTCGTGTCTCTAGCTGGATCGGATCAATTGCGAACGCGGCGCTGGTGCGTGCTGGGGATCCTCATGTCTTCACGGTACTTAGCCACCGTTCGCCGGGTAACCTGGATGCCCTGGGACTGGAGCACGCCGGCGATGAAGTCATCGGTCAGCGGCTTCTTGGGGTCTTCTTCATCGATCAGCTTTTTGACCTTCCGCTTCAGCAACATGAGCGGGGTGGCGGCGCCTTCAGGACCCCCGGCGGCCTCGGAAAAGAAGTAGCGCAGCTCGAAGACTCCCTGGGGGGTATGCACGTATTTGTTCGAGACCGCGCGACTGACCGTGGAGGGATGGACGCCGATCTCTTCGGCAACGTCCTTGATCATCATGGGGCGCAACGAATCCACGCCACGCTCCAGAAACTCGGGCTGGCGGCGGACGATGGCCTCGCAGGTGCGCAGGATGGTGCTCTTGCGCTGCTCGATGTTACGAATCAGCTGCAGCGCGGAGCGGTAGCGTTCCTTTACGTACTCCTTGACCTCCCGCTCGGTATCGCTTTGTGACAGCAGCTTGCGGTAGCCCTGATTGAGCCGCAGCGTCGGCATGTCCTCTTCATTCATGACCACGACGAACTCATCGCCGCGCTTCACGAAGACCACATCAGGCTCGATCAGCCGCGCTTCGCTGCGGTTGTAGCGCTGGCCGGGCCGCGGGTCCAGCGCGCGGATGAGATCCACCGCCTGCTGCACATGCTCCGGGGGCTTCGACACGGCCCGTCCCAGCGCCGTCAGGTCTCGCTTCTGCAGCAGCGGCAGACAATGGTCGATGATCTCCATCGCGGTGCGGAAGAGCGCGCGGCGCGCTGTGACGTCTGCTTCGTCCTCGATCGCCGCATCGGCCTCGCCGAAGATCAGGTCGTACTCATGCTCCTGCTGCCGGACCTGCAGCGTAAGGCACTCCCGCAGGTCTCGTGTCGCGATGCCACTGGGATCGAGCGAGCGCACCACCTCCAGCGCCTCGGCCAGTAGTGTGCGTGCCGACTCGCAGTCCTCTACGCTGTTTTTCTCCTGCACCCAGCCGGTCAACAGCTCTTCGTCCGTCGACAGCAGGTACCCGTCTTCGTTCAGGTTGCCGACGATGTACTCAGCCGCTTCGCGGAGCGCGGGCGCAATGCTGAGCGAGCCGAGCTGCCAGGTGAGATGGTCTGTCAGGGTATCGGGCTGGGAGAGAAAGTTCTCAAAGGAAGGTTTCTCGCTCAGCTCGAAGCTGTTCGGCGTCCGGTACCCAGGATCCAGATAGTCCTGGAAGTAGGAGCCGAAGTCGATCTCCGCGAAGGGATCTTTCTCTTCCTTCGGCGTCTCGACCGAGGCGGCCACCTCTTCCGCCGGGCGCTCGCGTTCCGCCTGGCGTCCTTCCACGTCGTCGAGCAGTGGCACGCTCTCCTCGATCTCGTCGAGGATCGGGTTCTCCACCATCTCCGACTGGATCATCTCCTTCAACTCAAGTTTGTTCAGCGCCAACACGCTGACCATCTGCATCAAGCCAGGGGTCAGTATCTGGCGTTGAGCCACTTTGAGGCTCAGCTTGGGTTGAAGGAGTGCCATTGCCACCTAATTCTGTATCACGCTAATTGCCCATAGCTTACAGGGCGAGAGGAACCATATGCACCAATTCCTTTCGCCACCGGCATCACCGGTAATCACACAATTGCGGGAGGGCGGGCGAAAGGTTAATTGAGCGAAAATCCTTCGCCCAGATAAACCCGGCGCACCTCGGGATCCCGCCCCAGTGCATCCGGAGTTCCGTCTCGGAAGATCTTACCGTCGTTGATGATGTACGCGCGATCCGTCACCGACAGCGTCTCCCGCACGTTGTGGTCGGTGATCAGCACGCCGATCCCGCTCGCCTTGAGATCGAAGATGATCTCCTGGAGGTCGAGCACAGCTATAGGGTCGATCCCGGAGAAGGGCTCGTCCAGCAGGATAAACGATGGCTGGATGCAAAGACAGCGGGCGATCTCCACGCGCCGCCGTTCACCCCCGGAGAGCGCATAACCGCGGGTTTTGCGAATGTGGCCAAGATTCAGCTGGTCGATGAGCTTTTCCGCCCGCGCGCGGCGCATCTCCCAGGAGATGGCCTGCGCCTCCAGCACCGCGAGGATGTTCTCCTCCACCGTCAGCTTGCGAAAGACCGAGGGCTCCTGTGGCAGGTAGCTGATGCCATACTGCCGGGCCCGCAGGTACATCGGCACCCGTGAAATGTCCTCGTCATCGATCAGAACGCGCCCCGCATCCGGCGCAATCAGGCCAACGATGATGTAGAAGCTGGTGGTCTTGCCGGCGCCGTTGGGACCAAGCAGCCCGACCACCTCACCCTGGGTGATCTCAAGGTTGACACCACGGACAACCTGGCGTCCCTTGTAGGACTTGCCGATCTCGTCGGTATGGAGCTTCTGCAACGTCCCTCGTCACGCCGGCGTCTCGCGCTGTTACTTCGGAACTTGCGTGTCCGTCACAGCGCGGGCGTTCCCGCCATCCACTTCGACGCTATCACCGCGATTGGTGAAAATCAAAGCCGAACCGGATACCGTTCCATGTTCCGGATCGGCCATGCGCGCCGGCTCTCCGGATCGTCCGTAGAGAATGAACTTGCCGTCGGACGACGTATAGACCAGCCGCTCCCCTTCACCCTTGCGAACGCCCTCATCTACCTGGACCCTGCCCGTCGCCACCATGTGATCCAGTGAGCCGCGCGGATTGGGAACGCTGCCCGGCGAGCCCGGAGTCGTCGTGTCCTTGCTCATGAACAAATCGGCCTTATCGGCGCGCAGCCTTCCGCTGGCCTGTTGCGCGATTACGTTGCCCTGAAAGGTCGCCCGGTGCTCGCTGCCCGAATACTGGAGCGAGTTCGCATCCACGCGGATCACCGCCTCGCTGCCCGTGGCCTTTGACCCCGGATCGGCGAAGACGCCATGCACGCGGCCCAGTCCGCTCTTCTCGGGAGCGATCAGCATCTGGGCTTGCCGGTCCAGCACGATCGTCGACGCCGCAACGGAGTTTGCCGCCTGCCAGAGCCGTGCATCCTGGACGCCGCCGTACAGGATGGCTTCATCGCGGTCATGATCGAAAAAGACCTTCTCGGCCACGGCGTGTACCGGCGCCTGCGCGCTCGCGCCCTGATGCAGTGTCACCTTCACATCGTGATCCGCTGTGACTGCGCCGCTCAGACGATAAAAATCGATCATCCGCGCCGTCATCTCCGCCTCATCGTCATTCAGCCGGGGCGAGCCTTCGAGATGGAGGATCTGCCTCGGCCCATCCAGTGTGGCCATGTCGGCGGTCGCTTGGCTGCGCCACGGCCTGGCCTGACTGTTGGCCGCCGGCTTGATCTGCACGATCGCCACGTGCCCCTTCTGCACTGCCCGCTCCACCAGACTTGGTGGAATCTCGTCCGGCTTGCGCTTCTGCTTCGGCTGACTGCGGTTCTCCTGGGCAAATGCAATGTCCAGCGTATCGCCAGTGCTCGTCTGGCTCACCCCACTGGGATTTGTATTCGTAAGGTAGGTGTTTCCCTGGGCGTGAAGCGTGTCCAGGGCGCGGCCCTCCCTCAGCGTCGCCTGGATCACGTCGCCCTTCATCACCGTATTCTGCGGCGGCGAGTCGGAGTAGATCGTGTGCTCGGTCAGCACGGCTCCGCCGGAAGCCATCAGCTTCTGCGCTTCGGCGTGGCCTTGCGCCGAAGTCAACAGATCGATGACGACCAAAGAGCCCTTGACCTCCCGCGTGATGGAGCCGTGGGGGTCGCCCGGCGGTCCAATCTCCTGGTCCACGACCGTCACCGCGTTGTGCATCTCTACGCGCTTCAACTCGCCGTCCGGACCCAGTTGCAGGAGGCCCTGGTTCGCATCGCCGTGGATCGAATGCGGTCCCTCATCCGCGGAAAAGAGCAGGCCACCGTCCAGCGTCGCCTGCTGGGTATCGCCGTTCGCGTCCATCAGCACTTCCGCCGCCGAGGCATGCAGCTGGCGTCCCTCGTCGTCCTGCATATTTACGTGGCCGTTGGCATCCGCCTTCTCGACCGTCCCGTCCTGGCGAAAGTAGACCAGCGCCTCCTCGGAGGTGGTGTGCTCACCGTCGTAGCGTATGTCGTCTTTCAATAATGCAAGCTGGCGTGTTTCGCGATTGAACTCCGCATGATCGGCGGTCAGCGCGAGCGGCCCCTTCGTCAGCTGAGCCGTGAAGTGGACGTCCTTCTGCAGTATCAGCACGCCTTCGTTCGCGTCATACGACGCTCCGACGGCAGTACCCTGCGCGGCCGCCACCGAAAAGGTGACAGGCGCATCCGTGTTGGCTTCGCCCGTCTTCTGATTGAAGACCATGCCGCTCGTCTCGGCGTGGATGGTACGGTTCTGGGGCACCGTACCCCGGGTGCCCGCCGGCGCCTGCACGTCCAGGTGGACCGGACCGAGAGCGCGTGCCGTGCCTTGGGCGGCGTCGTACTCAAATTCATTGCCGTAGACGTGGTCGTTGCGCGATCCGTCCTTGCCATAGAGCGTGATGCTGACGTTATGCAGCATCGCGCGGCCATTGTCCTTGTACTGGATAAGCTTGGAAGCGTGCAGGGTGAACAGCGTGTGGCCGCCCTGCGACTTCGAGAAGGTGAAGCCGTTGGCGTCCTGCTGGATGTTCACGCCCAGCTTGCCGGGAATATCGCGTCCAAAGTGGCTTAGTTTGTATCGGGTGAGGGCAAAGAAACCAAGGATGACGGCGGCGAGCACTCCAGCCAGCACCAGAATCCAGGTGCGCAATCTCTCGATGGTGATCCGCATAACTGTATTGCCGTGGCTCCTCACGGCTGCTCGCCTTCCTAAGAGTACAAGCCTCTGCCCACAATCACGAACGACTAGAATGCTGGTGTGGCAGATCAACTGTACCTAAGTCTCTGGTTCCCCAACTTCCGGCTTGCCGCACTTCCCCCCGCGGTTGTCGC
>DASZGZ010000145.1:0-5249 GCA_035938355.1 Acidobacteriaceae bacterium | reverse complement strand
GCAGGACTCGGTGCCTCCGGGCACCTCCGAGCATGACAACGTCGAGCAGAAGCAGTGGGGCACGAAGCCGCACTTCGATTTCACGCCACGTCCGCACTGGGAACTGGGTGAGGCACTCGGAATTCTCGATCTGGAGCGCGCGGCGAAGCTCTCCGGCGCGCGATTCGCCGTCTATTGGGACCAGGGCGCCCGCCTCGAGCGCGCGCTGGCAAACTTCATGCTCGACATCCATACCCGAGATCATGGTTATCGCGAGGTGCTGCCGCCCGTAATGGTGAACAGCCGCTCGCTCTTCGGCACCGGGCAGTTGCCGAAGTTTGCCGACGACCTCTTTCGCTGCACGGACGCCGAGGGCTTCACGCCCGGGCAGTACCGCGAAAACGACCACTGGCTGATCCCCACGGCCGAGGTCCCGGTGACGAACCTGTATCGGGATGAGGTTCTCGACGAATCGGCGCTGACTGCTTCACTCGCAGCCTATACGCCGTGCTTCCGGTCGGAAGCAGGTTCCTATGGCAAGGATGTGCGTGGAATCATCCGCCAGCACCAGTTTCAGAAGGTGGAACTGGTGAAGTTCACGCGCCCGGAGGATTCCGAAGCCGAGCATGAGAAGCTTACGCGTGATGCGGAGTCGATCCTTGAACGGCTCAGGCTCCCTTATCGTCGCATGCTGCTTTGCGCCGGGGATACAGGTTTTTCGGCATCCAAGACGTACGATATCGAAGTCTGGCTGCCCGGTCAGGGGCTCTATCGCGAGATCTCTTCGTGCAGCAACTTCGAGAGCTTCCAGGCACGGCGGGCGAATATCCGCTATCGCCCGCTGGGAAGGAACAAGACCGAGTTCGTCCATACACTGAATGGCAGCGGCCTGGCCATCGGACGCACCTGGCTGGCGATCCTCGAGAACTATCAGCAGGCGGATGGGTCGATACGGATACCGGAGGCGCTGGTGCCATATATGGGTGGAGAAACGTTGATCGAGAAGCGGAAGGGCGACACACGATGAAGACATTGAAGAGCTATCTATTCTGGACCTATCCGCGGGGCAGCTTTCATTACGACATCATGGTGACCCTGATCCTGCTCTTTCTTTTCGTGTCGCCACGCTTCATCAATTTTCACGACCGCCCGGAGGAGCCGAGTTCCCGTGAACATGGCGTCCTGGTGCATGGGGGTCAGGATGGCCATTTCACCTTCGAAGTGGGCGCCGACCAGGTGCCGGAGACCTCTGACCAGCAGAAGCTGCGTACGGAGCTCGAATCGAGCATCGCACCCGTAGCAGGCGCGGTTTCGATTGATCGCTGGCAGGCACAAAAAGACTCAAGCGGCAAAGTAGAGAGCTACAAGGTCTGGGCACGCCGGTAAAACGAAGCGACGAGAGGAACAAGATGAAGCGAATGCTATTGGTATCCGCAGCGGTGGCGTGTAGCGTCTTTCCAATGGCGCATGCGCAGAGCTGTGATATCAGCAAGGTGTTGGCTGAGATGGATGCTGCCTCGGCGAAATTCCAGAGCACGCAGGCCGACTTCAAATGGGATGTGCTGACTGCTGTCGTGAATGACCACAACATCCAAGGCGGCACTATTTACTTTAAGCGGCGCGGTGACTCCACTTCGATGGCCGCCTACATCAAGCAGCCGGCGGAGAAAACCGTCTTCTTCGACGGCAGCAGTCTTATTTACGTCCAGCCCGACATCAAGCAGGAGACGCTCTTCAGCGCTGGCTCCAACCGCGGCCAGTACGAGAGCTTCCTTACGCTCGGCTTCGGTGGCAGCGGCAAGGATCTTCAGAACAACTGGACGGTAACCTGTGCGGGCATGGAACCGGTAGACGGGACCCAGACAGCGAAGCTGGACCTTAAGCCAAAGCAACAGAGCGTGGCAAATATGTTTTCGCAGGTGACGCTTTGGATCGATCCGACGCGATCTCTCGGTCTTAAGCAGATTTTCTATGAGCCGTCGGGCGACAACCGTACCGCTACCTACACCAACATCAAATACAACGAGAAACTTTCCCCGGACGTCTTCAAGCCCAAGGACAAGGGCTACAACATCATCCGGAAGTAGCTGCGAGCTCGTAAGCTGGTTCTGAGCCGGCCGCTTTGCATAATGCGCATGCCGCGCCCGCCAGAATGCAGAGCATCGGGAATGCCTCGATCGTGTATCGCGCCTCCGGGGCCTCGATAGTAGCCAGCAGCAGGCTGCGCAGCAGGCAATAGGCAACGATCGCCGCGACAAGCATAGTGGAGCTGCGTCGCATTCGCCACGCCCCCACTGCGGCAAGGACAATGTAGACGAGGTTCAACGCCGCGTATGCGGCCGCAAACTCCGTTTCGGCGTTGTGCCGGTCGTATTGCCACCAGCGGAGCTCGATATTCAGCATTTCGGTGCGTGGTCGCAGCCACATGTCCAGCACGCGCAACAGCGGCAGTTCGACGTAGCTGCGCAGCGGATGTGCGCTCTCCCGTTCCGCGGCCAACGCATCGAACCGCGCGTCCAGCGCTGGAGTGAGTGTCGTGCTCTCGTTATAGGCGGAGAAGATGTCGCCGGTCTGCTGCCGTTCGGCCGGCGAGTCGAAGGCGCGGGAGGGAAGCAGATTTACCTCCAGCGGCGCGCTGTCGACGTTCCAGTAAATGTCTGAAGTGGAGGCGAAGTCGACGATCCATGTCTTCATCCAGCGCTGGAACCCCGGGGCGGTGAACTCTCCGGGATCGGTGGCATACCGTGGCGCCAGTGGTTCAAAGATACGGAAGGTCCGGCAGTTGCGGGCGGTCCAGATAGCGAAGGGAACCAGCGACAAAAGGCTGGCGCACAGGCCCAGTCGCCATGCCCGAGCACGTCCGAGTGGCGGGAATGTCAGAAAGCTGCGTTTCGCGAAGACGACGATAGCCAGCAGACTCGCCACCGCCAACAGTGCGCCATCCGGCCGCAACAGGGTGGCGTAACTCCAGCTTGCAGCGAGCAGCAGGCATGGACGCCACCCCGGACGCATCTCGAGCCACACAAGAGCGGCGCACGCTACGGCGATACAGAAGATGGAAAACGTTTCGCTCAGCGGCGCCGCCACATAGTTTGCAGTGAAAGGGCAGAGCGCCGCCAGAGCAAGTGCACACACTCCGGCACGATTTCCAGCGATGGCTCGCGCCGTCCAGCCGATAATCAGTGCCGAACCCAGATCGATAACTACCTGCAGATAGAGCACAGCGCCGTAATGGTCGACGCCGAAGACGCGAAAGCATGCCGCCAGAAAGAGCGGATAGCCGGGCAGACGGATCAGCGTCGGATGTACCGTGGCGCCCGCCGCCCCGTAGTCCGTACGGCCATAGACGCCATGCAGCAGCCAGTTTTTGGCGATATCCCCGTAAATAAGGCCGTCGCCATTTACCTGCGGAAAATGCCAGAGGAACCAGAGGCGCAGCCATAAGCCCAACGCCAGGGCAAGCAGCACAATCGCGAGGGTGCCACGGAAGCGTCGCATTGGTTGGCATCATACAGAGGAAGCGCGCACCTAAAGGGGCCGGCCGGTTGGCCCTGCGCACCGGGCGCGGTACTCTGTCTGCGACCCTCAGAATGTAATCTCATGAGCCGCCAAGTCTTCTACGATCCCGAACGAAAGCGTTGGAAGCGGCTGCGTCGCGTCCTGGATCTGGCGGCGGTCGCGTCTACTTTTCTTCTGGTCGCGTTCTTTTTGGGGGTGATTCATCGCGAACAGCTACCCGACCTGCTGCTCCCTGCGCAGAAGCGCAACTACAAAGCAGTAAAAGCCAACCAGGCTGCCGAGGCGCGGCGTGCCGCGCTGCGTGCCGCGCGTCGCAGGACGACGAACCGCCCGGGTTCCGATGTGCCGTTGAACAGTGGTGAGGGCCTGCGCGCCACCTTTTATACGGATGACAATCCTGCAAGCTACTCGTCGCTGAAACAGCGCATTCACCAGATCGACATGCTGTTTCCGGTCTGGCTGAACGTGAATGATGCTAGCGGCAACCTCCTGGGGGATGTTTCTCTCGCGCCCGCGCACACGTACCGGATCGTTGACGACAAGGGCACCGTGCACGGCGTTGATCCGGACAACAAGGTCCAGCAGGCCATCGCCAATGCACACGAAGACACAGAGATCTTCCCGCTGATTCGCAACTACAACATCCTGACCGGCCTGTGGGACCCGGTGATTGGCACCGTGCTGAATGATCCCAATGCGCGGGCGAATATGCGGCGGCAGCTGGATTCGTTCCTCGCCGCCAACCCTGGCTATCACGGGATCTCGCTCGACTTTGAAGATGTCCCGGACGATGCCCAGGCCGGCTATCAGGCATTGATGGCGGAGCTGTATAGCGACTTCTCTACGAAAAACCTGCGCCTCTATATCAACGTTCCCACCGGTACCGATGACAAAATGCTGGCGTTTGAGGCGGCGCACACGGACGGCATCGTGCTGATGAACTATGACCAGCATGAGAATACTTCCGGGCCGGGTCCGATCGCGGCTGAGGACTGGTTTGAAAACAATCTGCAGCGCGTGCTGAAGATTGTGCCGAAGCAGCGGCTGATCTGCGCCATTGGCAACTACGCCTATGACTGGACCATGCCGTTGCCGGATGCGAAGGGCCGTGCTTCGCAAAAGGTGCTCGATGTCAGCTCCTCAAGTGTGCAGGACGCCTGGCAGTCCGCGAATGACGCGGAAGCAGACCTCTCCTTCGCCGGCGACGAGTTGAACCCGCATTTTGCATATGACGACGAGGACGAGCATGTGCGTCATCAAGTCTGGCTACTGGATGCTGTCACCGCTATGAACGAGATGCGTGCCGCGCGCAGGATGGGGATACAGACCTTTGCTCTGTGGGCGCTCGGCACCGAAGACCCGTCTATCTGGAACGTCTGGGACAAGCCCAGCACACCAAATATTCAGACGACGCTCCTGAAAATACCGCCCGGCAATGACATCAACTCGGACGGTGACGGCGACATCCTGCGCATCACTGGTGTGCCGCATCCGGGGGCGCGCACCGTCGACATGGACGCAGAGAACCAGACCGCGACCGATGAGCACATGAAGATCTATCCGCAGCCGTACACCATCGAGTACTACGGCTACCATCCGGACAAGGTTGCGCTCAGCTTCGACGATGGTCCCGATCCCGCGTGGACGCCGAAGATTCTCGACATCCTGAAGGCCAAAAACGTAAAAGGCGCGTTCATGGTGATTGGTGAGCAGGCGCAGGACAACGTCGGTCTGCTGCGGCGCTACATACG
>DASZGZ010000144.1:0-4459 GCA_035938355.1 Acidobacteriaceae bacterium | reverse complement strand
GCGCCGCGACAACTGGCGGTGCTGTTTCATCATGGACGACAGATCATGATGAAGCAACGTAACGGCGTGAGCAGTGCTTTGGGGGCGCCGCAGAAATGTTTCCAATGCCATCTCTGGTGGTGCGCACCTGGCGTTGCGCAGCTTCGCGTCCAAGTGCGCCATCGCATCTCGTGCGGCGTCGCCCTGCGATGCGCCAAGGCTGCTGGAGAGCAGAAGCCAAGATATCTCCTGCTGTGTCAATGCGTGGTCCAGCCAGCCCAATAACAGCAAGGCCGCATGGACCAGCGGTACATCAGCGAGCGGTTGGCCGAGGGAAAACTCAAAGGGAAGTGCGGGTGCAGCACCGGCAGTGATGGCAAACCGCTCCGGGCTTAGCAGGCGATAGAGGTCGCGTTCCAGTTGCGACCGGTGGCGGACCAGATCCGGCATGAGGATGCCGATGCGCGTACCGGGCTCAGCCGCCTGTCGCGACTGTACCCACCGTGCACATGCTGCTGACTCGTCTCTCTCGCTCGGCGCTGCATATAAACGCGGCGGCCCGCTCTCAATCTCCCAGCCCAGCACTTTCTGCTTTGCGCTGCGCGCCTCGAGCGCCGTCTTCAATGCTTCTTCGGTCGGAGTAGGGCGGTCGAATCCCAGCCATCCGATCTCCGGCGGCGACGACAGTGCGCCCCAAGCCAAGGCATATGTAACAGCTCCCGTGAGTTCGCAGCGGGGCAGGCAGCGCTGGCGTGCGCATTCCT
Organism: Acidobacteriaceae bacterium; assembly: GCA_035938355.1. Classification (GTDB taxonomy): domain Bacteria; phylum Acidobacteriota; class Terriglobia; order Terriglobales; family Acidobacteriaceae; genus KBS-83. Next base: position 3,716 of record DASZGZ010000144.1, on the reverse strand, counting down.
CCTGAAATTCGCGTGCCCACCTGCGAAAAACTTCGGGTTCAGCCGAGGGCTCTGCCATCCACATCGCGTCGTTCAAACGGCCGAGTGCGTTGTAATCCGCGAGCAGGGAATAGGCCTCCTGTGCCAGCTTTGCCATGTGGGCCGGTTCAATGAGAGTGCGGCCGGCAAGCGACGGCTTCATAATCCGCTGCCAGAGTGCGAGCTCCTGGAGTTCATTCAGTAGCAGGCGATCTTCCGTCCCTGTAAGGAGCAATGTCTTCCATTGCTCAGCCAGCCATGCATGAAGGTCAAGAATCTGAGGTGTTGGCCAGGCGGTCGCGCCTTCCGCCTGCTGATGTTCTGCGTAGCGAAGGTGCAGCGCGCGTGCGGCGCGCGCGTTCGCGATTATGATGACGCCGCCGCGGCCCAGCAATTCAAGCATCGCCAGTGGCAACCCGGTTCCGCGTGGTCCTCTCACGCTCTTCAGTGTAATGGCGGGTGTCCGGAGTGGCTCTGCCTGCCGAAGGCGAGTGGCTTTCATCAGGATTCACTCTCGACGGAATTGGCGCATTGCAAGAAAGAAATGTTCTAGACTACAGAAGTGCAGCGGCTGATCGCCAACCTGTTGGTCTACTGGATGCTGCTGTTGCTTCCTGGGGCAACGGCACTTCAGCTGGCTCAGCCGCAGATGCTGCTGCCCGCCTGCTGTCGAACCCACGGAGTGCATCATTGCAGCGTGGGAGCCGCGAGGCAGGGCGGCACGCCTGGCTGGCGCGGAGAGGGCTGCCCTTTTGCGAACCTTTCCCATGCAGCCATACTGCTGGTCCCGTACTTACCAAGCAGGGAACCCGGCTTGGCGCGGAGCCCACAGATAGCCCACACGCACCTGGCGCAGCAGGCGTCATTATCCGCAGTCCTCGGTGGTCTACCAGGATCGCGAGCACCTCCCTCCATCCTCTGACATTCGTCATGCGCTGGTTCTGAATTCGCGCCCGCTGCATCGGCGCGGAATACCTGCGCGCACCTGAGCAACCGAATGCAGAATGGAGAAATGATGTGTTGCAGGCAAGAGAAGGACGAATTGCGCCCATATTGGCGTTGCTGGGGCTTTTATTGTGTCTGGTACAGGCTGCGAACGCTACTGTCATTGCCACGGTGCGCGGTGTAGTGCATGACTCATCGCACCGGCCGATCCCAGGTGCAAATATTGAGATCGCCGCGGTTGCATCGCAATACAGTGCGAAGCTCGAGAGTGATGCAGCAGGTGCGTTCGAGATCAATTCACTGCCGCTAGGTGAATATCACCTGACTGTTACTGCAGGGGGGTTTGCCTCCCAGCAGCAGCAACTGCTAGTGCGCAGCGGTAGCGCGCCGATCCTGCACTTTGAGCTGACTCCCGCCGGTCCCCACGAAACCGTTCAGGTCAACGATCAGCAATCTCCGCTCGAGACTGTGAGTTCCGCTACGGAGGTAACGATCTCGCGACAACAGATCGACAGCTATGCCGGCATGGACCAGAGCAATAGCCTCCGCGTTATCACGCAGTTCGTTCCCGGCGCTTATATCGTTCACGACCAGCTGCACGTTCGTGGCGGCCATCAGGTGACGTGGGCCATCGATGGCGTGCCCTTGCCCAACACAAACATTGCCACCAACGTGGGACCGCAGTTCGATCCAAAGGACATGGACTACCTGGAGGCAACCACCAGTGGCTACGGCGCGGAATACGGCGATCGCACTTACGGAGTCTTCAACGTTGCGACGCGCACGGGTTTTGAGCGCGATAGTCAAGGAGAACTGGTAGCCAGCTACGGAACGTACAACACGACCAACGATCAGATCAGTCTGGGCAATCACTCCGAGCGTTTCGCCTGGTATGTGAGCGGCAATGGCAACCGCACAGATTATGCGCTCGCCCCCCCGACATTCGAGAATTTGCACAACACGGGCGACGGCGGCGGCGGCTTCACGTCCCTCATCTTCAACAAGACAGCGCAGGATCAATTCCGCTTCGATGGCGGCTTCCGAGGCGATTTCTATCAGGTGCCGAACGATCCCGACCAGCAGGCCGCGGGCATTCGCGATCGTGATCGCGAGCAGGACGGCTTCGCGATAGGCTCATGGACCCACTCCGTCGGTCCAGGTACGCTGCTGACAGTCTCACCTTTCTTTCATGCGAATCGCGCTGCCTATGTTGGCGGGGCCAACGATCCTCTGAGCACGACTGACGACCGAATCTCTTACTATGAGGGCGGCCAGACTGTGTTTTCGCAGGTGAAGGGTCCAAGCAATTTTCGCGCCGGCGTCTACGCTTTTGGCCAGCAGGACAACCGAAGCTTCGCGGTGACGTCGAACGATGCAAGTGTGACTCCCTTCCACCAGAGCATTGCACCCCATGGACAAGTGGACGCGGCATTCGTGGATGAGCAGTGGAAAGTCACGCCGTGGTGGACGTTGAACGGAGGTGTACGCTTCACCTACTTCGATGGCAGCTTCAGCGAGCATGCATGGGATCCGCGTGCAGGGACAGCGATCACCCTGCCGCGGCTCGGCTGGGTATTGCGCGGGTCATATTCACGCTACTACCAGGCCCCGCCCTTGGATACGGTGTCCGGGCCGGTTCTTGTCTTCGCACAGACGCAGGACCTCGGCTTCCTGCCTCTTCACGGCGAGCGTGACGAGCAATACGACGTAGGCCTTGTCATCCCGTATCGTGGATGGACTGCCTCGTTCGACAATTTTCAAAGCAGAGCGCGCAACTTCTTCGACCACGACGCCATCGGCAACTCCAATCTGTTTTTTCCGCTTACCATCGATCGTGCACGCATCCGTGGCTGGGAGGCGAACGTTCGCTCCCCGGAGCTCGTGCACCGCTCCCACGCACATCTGATTTATTCCAACCAGCAGGCGGAGGGCTTCGGCGCAGTGACCGGTGGCCTTACAGATTTCTCTCCGCCCGAGGGAGGTTTCTATCTCGACCACGACCAGCGCAACTCGCTCACCGCTGGTTTCGATTCGTCGCTGCCGTGGCGCACGACCGCAGCGTTCGACTTCGTGTATGGCTCGGGTTTCCTCAACGGAAATGGGCCAGCGCATCTGCCCAGCTATCGCACATTCGACCTCGCTCTGAACAAGGACATCGGTGAACAATGGACGGTGCGCGCCATAGGAACGAATATCACTAACAAGCGCTATCAGGTAGACCTGAGCAATACATTTGGAGGCAGTCACGTGGGTGACCCGCGCGTGCTTTCCGCCGAAGTGCGCTACCGTTTCCACTTTTAGAGAAATGGCATTATCAGAAGAGGAGACAAGATGAGACGAGTTGTACTGGGCCTCGTGTGCGGGTGCGCGCTCACATTGCCGATGGTCGGCTGCCATAGCAACTCGCGGCCGGAGGAGGCCGTGCGCTCCGGGCCTGTGAAACAGTACGCAATGAAAGGAATTGTGGTGGGCACGGATCCGGCGCATAGCGAGGTCACCGTCGACACCGAGGCGATTTCTGGATTCATGGAGGCGATGACCATGCCTTACAAGGTCAAGGATCCGAATGTGCTTCAGGACCTGCACCCCGGCGATCGCATGACAGGTGTTTTGCTGGTTGCAGACGACAAGACCCTGCTTGACCAGATCGTGATCACGGCACTAGCGCAGCCGGACTACAAGCCACAGGCGCAGTATCATGTTCCGGCACCCGGCGATCTCGTGCCGGACTTTCGCCTCACCAACCAGAGCGG
>DASZGZ010000143.1:0-2504 GCA_035938355.1 Acidobacteriaceae bacterium | reverse complement strand
GCACTGGCACGTCCCATTCGTGAGCGGGAATGCGACCTGACCATGCCGCTCTATCGGGCCGGCCCCTTCGATGGACTGATAAACCAGGCGATCCTCGCTCCGATGACGCGTGCGTTGTATGGCATGCGTGTGCGCTATCCGCTGGCGCAGGACTTTGCTGTATCGGCGGAATTTCTACCGGGGTTGCGGCAGAGCGTCAGCACACCGGCGGCCGGGCAGGGTCTGTTGTGGCCGGCGACCGAAGCGGTGCTGCGCGAGAAGAAAGTCTGTCAGGTGTATCTGCCGGTGCATCACGAGTATGCAGCCGTGGGCATGGACCTGCCCGCGCTGTTGCAGCAAATCGTCGCGCCGTTGTTTGCAGACGTGGAGCGCCACGCGAGTCTATGGCAACGGGTGCGTAATTCGCACTCCACCACGGAAAGCGGAGCAGAACCGATATCGGACGAGACGCCCGCGGGCACTTCGCCCGATCCACGGCCGATGGTCGAAGCCTTTCAATTGGGCCAGCGAAATTTGCAGGAGGTGTGGTCCCTGGTGTTGCCGCCGGTGACGTTGCTGGAGTTGAAGAAGCTGAGCCGGCTGCCACTGGAGAGCTTCCGCATGCCGGACACGCTGTGGACGCGCGTGGTCTACGATTTTGCGCTCGCATACCGTCTGCGCACGTTGAGCCGCGGCCATTTGCTGGGCGCCATGGCGCCGCTGTATCTGGGCTGGGTGGGCTCGCGCGCGCTGGAGGTAGAGAGCGGCGTGCCGGCTGGCCAGCGCCAGGAGCAGCTGGACCGGGCGTTTGAACAGAACAAGCCTTACCTGGTGCAGCGCTGGCGCTGGCCGGATCGTTTCAATCCGTAGTTCGTGCCCGGCGATGGGGCAGCGCGGAGAAGGTGGAGGAGAGATCGATGTGGAACCAAGTTGGCCATACGCTGAGCAACTCGATGGCGCAGGCGATGGGACGCTTCGCCTCATTGCTGCCAGGCATCCTGGCCTTTCTGCTGGCAGTAATTCTGTTTTCGCTCATCGGATTGCTGCTGAGCTGGGCGCTGCGCCGCATTCTGATCTCGGTGCATTTCGATGAGAGGCTGGGCCGGGGAACGGAGGCGGTAACGGAATGGTCGCCGCGGCAGACGCCGACAGGCCTTGCAGCGCGGCTGGTCTTCTGGATTTTCGTGGTCATCGGTATCGCGGTGGGCGCAGATGCCTTCGGCGCCTCCTCACAATCAGCGATTGCGGTAGGACTGCTGGGGTATCTTCCGAAACTGATCGGCGCGTCGGTCATCCTCCTGGTCGGCAACATTGTGGCCCGCTTCATGTCACGTGGCGTGCTGATTGGCGCGGTGAATATGAACCTGCAGTACGCGCGGCTGCTCAGCCTGGGAGTGAAGTGGATGGTGCTGGCGCTGACGACAGCCATGGCGCTGGACCATCTGCAGATCGGCGAAAAGATCGTCGATCTCGCCTTCGGCATTTTATTTGGCGGCATTGTCTTGTCGCTGTCGCTCGCCGTCGGGCTGGGCTCGCGCGAACTGGTCAGCCGCTCGATTGAACGGGAAACATCGCGCGTGACGGCTCCTCCCGCGCACGAGGAAGAGCCGCTGCGGCACTTCTGAGCAGATGACGCTGGGACTCGCTGCGGCCAACCTCAGCTGTGGCCAAGGACAGGATGCGGCTCGTACGGCTCTTCGAGTGACCGGATCTCATCTGGCGTGAGCTTCAATGGCAATGCATGGAGCGCGTCCTCCAGATGCTGGAGCTTGCTTGCTCCGATAATTGGCGCGGTGACTCCGGGTTTCGCCAGCAACCACGCGAGCGCGACCTGCGCGTTATTCACGCCGCGTTCTCTGGCGATCTCTGTCACGCGGTCGACGACATCGAAGTCTGAATCCTTGTAGTAGAGACCGTGCGCGTACTCGTCCGTCTTTGCGCGGAGTGTGCCTCCTGCTCTGTCGCCGCGCTTCCGGCTGCCGGTCAGAAAACCACGGGCAAGCGGGCTCCAGGGGATGAGCCCCACCTTTTCCGCACGGCAGAGCGGAATCATCTCGCGCTCCTCCTCGCGATAGACGAGGTTGTAGTGGTTCTGCATGGTGACGAACCGGGCAAGGCCGCTCTCGCGCGAAAAGTCGAGCATCTTGAGGAACTGCCAGGCGAACATCGACGAAGCACCGATGTACAGCGCCTTGCCGGCGCGGACGACAGCGTCCAGCGCTTCCAGGGTTTCTTCGATGGGCGTCTCGGGATCGAAGCGATGAATCTGGTAGAGATCGACGTAGTCGGTGCCGAGCCGGCGCAGGCTGGTATCGATCGAATGCAGGATGTGCTTGCGCGAGAGGCCGCGATCATTCGGGTCGTCGCTCATCTTGTTGAAGACTTTGGTGGCGATGACCAGCTTGTCGCGTCCCGGTCCGAACTGCTTCAGCGCGTTGCCGGTGATCTCCTCACTGCGGCCCACCGAGTACATGTCAGCGGTATCGAAGAAATTGATGCCCGCTTCCAGCGCGCGGCGGAAGAAG
>DASZGZ010000142.1:0-2241 GCA_035938355.1 Acidobacteriaceae bacterium | reverse complement strand
CAGGCAGAATCTCCCGGACTCCTCCGGCAGTCTGTCCGGCCCAGACCAGCGTCTCACGACGCTGACCTCGTCGAAGTCGATCGACGATTTCCGTCCAAAGTCGTTCGCCGTTCTGCCGTGCCTCATCCCGTTTGGCGCTCCATTCATCGAAAAAAGGAGTGCGCAGCGTTCGTCCCACGGTGCCATATCCGACCGTGCCCGGCACCGGGATGATGTCGTTGAGGACCTCCGCTTTCACCGAATCCTCTGAGTGGGCCTCGATGATTGCCTGTTTCCAATCATCGTCGATGGGAGCTTCTTTCGATGCAAGAAACCGGGTGCCCATGTTGACCCCGACCGCTCCCAGCATGAGGGCTGCGGCAATGCCCCGTCCGTCATAGATACCGCCAGCCGCGACGACCGGGATTGGTGACACCGCGTCCACGACCTGCGGCACGAGCGCCATTGTGCTGATGCTCCCGCCGTAACCACCGGCCTCACCGCCTTGCGCAACGATCACATCGACCCCGTGTTCGGCTGCCTGGACAGCCTGACCGACCGTCGTGACCTGCACCATGACGAGAGAGCCGACATCGTGGGCCTGCTGGATCAGATCGCCCGGATCATCTAGCGCGAAGGAGATGACGGCAGGCCGGGCTCGCAGAGTGTGGCGAAAGGCTTCAGCATCCAAGGATTGCGGGATGTGGTTTATCGCGAAATTGCGGTTCGTCAGGGTCGGTAATAGGTCGATTTCACGCTTCACTGCGTCGGTCGCGCAAAAGAGCGAACCGACACTTCCAAGACCGCCATTATTGGAGACAGCGGCAGCGAATGTCGCCGAGGTAGCTCCCGCACCCATCCCGGCAAGTATGATCGGTACGTCGATGCCGAGAAGATCGCAAAGGCGCGTCCGGAGCATAGTTTGCATCTCCCAAGCGGCGCATGTGGCGTTCCAAATTTAGCATATCGCCGGCTGGGTAGAGGCTAAATACCGGCGCAATAAGACCTGGGCCGCGTTCGTGAAAATCGCTGAAATCCTTCGAGAATACGATACCTCTACCGCGCCCCGCACATACACGGGCTTCAGTGGTCCGCAGCAGCCTCCACCGTCGATCGTAGCGGCAGGTCCAACAGCAGTTGCGAACTGGCACACCCAGATGCAGGCGATCGGGCAAGCTCGACCTGCGCTGCCCGCACGGCCTTCCGCCCTTCATCAGCAGGCGAGATCGGTTCCGCCGGCATTGTCACGGAAACCGGGTCGGGAGCCAGCGGCGTATCGGATAGGATGCCGGCATGGCTCCGCTCTGCTACCGCCGCCATCGCTTCCCGCCCGAGATCATCCAACACACCATCTGGCTGTATCTCCGCTTCACCCTGAGTTATCGAGACGTCGAGGAACTCCTGGCCGAACGAGGGCTCGACATCTCGTATGAAACGGTGCGGCGCTGGGTACTAAAATTCGGCCCCGCGATCGCGCGACGGCTGCGCCAGAGTCGCCCTCGGCCGAGCGATCGCTGGCATTTGGACGAGATGGTGGTACGCATCGGGGGCGAGCGAATGTATCTGTGGCGTGCCGTCGACCACGAGGGCGAAGTTCTCGACATGCTCCTCCAGCGTCGACGCGACAGTCGATCGGCGCTGCGGTTAATGCGCAAGCTGCTCAAGAAGCGGGGCTTCGTGCCGAAAATTGTGGTCACCGACAAGCTGCGCTCCTACGCCTGCGCGTTCCAATGTCTACGACTGACCTGTCGGCATGAGCAGGGGCTTCGCAAAAACAATCGGGCGGAGAATTCGCATCAGCAGTGCGACGACGCGAGCGCAAGCTGCAGCGGTTCAAATCAGCTCGATCCGCCCAGCGCTTCCTCAGCATGCACAGTGCAGTTCACAACACCTTCAACTTTCAACGCCACCTCATCTCCCGATCTACCCTGCGGATCTTCCGCGCCGAAGCCACTTCAGAGTGGCAAGATTCGGTCGCAGCTGCATGACTCATGGCGAGCCTTGGCTCTCAATGCGTGCTCGATACAGTTGCCGTGACAATGCCGCGGCATGCCATCCGGACTTGCTGTCACTACAGCGGTACGAAGGTCACAGCGCATTACGCTGCTGCACAGGCTTACGTTGGCGGAACATGTTTACGCCGACCAGAACGGCCGGCACGGCGCAGACCACCCAACCAGCACTATAGCCACCAGACAGCCCGAGCAGCAACGAGAAGACCGCGGGACTGGACAGCGCACCGATCTGGCCGAATGACAGCAC
>DASZGZ010000141.1:0-10323 GCA_035938355.1 Acidobacteriaceae bacterium | reverse complement strand
CAACTGCGTCGGCTGCGATGAGCTCGATTGCAAAGCAATTGGCGCTGCAGTATCCAGATGCGGACGAGGGACGAGGCGCGACGGTTCTGTCTTTGAGCGAAGTGATCGTCGGAGAAGTTCGCTCGATATTGATGCTGTTGTGGGCTGGGTCGGGCTTGCTGCTACTCATTGCGTGTGTAAACGTATCGAGCCTGCTGCTGGTTCGCGCCGAGAGCCGTCGCGCGGAGATCGGTCTTCGCATGGCGGTGGGCGCCTCTGCTGGCAGACTGATCCGCCAGTTTGTAACGGAGGGGCTGGCGCTCGTGGCATTCGCAAGCGCGCTTGGCATGAGCGCTTCGTACGCGGCGATGCATCTGCTGACACGGCTCATCCCGAAAAATCTGCTGATCAACATGCCATATCTGGAAGGCCTGGGATGGAACTTGCGGGTGGTGCTGTTTGGAGTTGCGATGGCATCGAATATGGCGGTGCTGTTCTCGCTCACACCAAGCCTTCACTTCCTGATGTCCAAGGTGCGGATGGGGCTGACACGGAGCAGCCGCAACGCGGCAGGGACGGTGTGGCGGCATCTCGGAGCAAACCTGGTGGTGGCGGAGTTGTGCATGGCGATGGTTCTTATGGTGGCGGCAGGACTGCTCAGCAAGAGTTTTGTCCGGCTGCTCCATACGGATATCGGAATCGAGCCACACGGACTGGCGATGGTCCGATTGCGAGTGCCGCACTCCGCGTATCCAAAGAACGAGCAGATCGTTGCGCTGGCCCATCAGTTGATGGACAGAGTGAGAGGCTTTTCGGGCGTGCAGTCGGTAGCCGTGACGCATCAGATGCCGGTGGACAGCACAGGCGGCGGAAGCACGTCGTTCCTGATCGTCGGAAGAGGGACACATAGCGAGGGCAATGAAGCTAATGGGCGCGAAGTAAGTCCGGGATACTTCCAGACGTTGCAGGCGCGACTGGTGCGTGGGCGGTACTTCCATGAGTCGGAAGATGCATCGAAACCCCGCGTCATGATTATCAACCGGGCGTTTGCACGGAGGTATTTTCCGGGTGAGGATCCGATCGGCAAAGAGATTCGGTTTGATGCATCGGAGCCGGTGATCGAGATCGTCGGGATGGTGGATGACATCAAGGAAGGGCCGCTGGACAAAGAGGTCCATCCTGCGATCTATACCCCATTCGATCAGGGAGCTGAAGGCAATTTCTATGTTGTCGTTCGCACAGGACAGGAACCACAGGCTGTGCTGCAGAGATTGGTGGCGACGATCCATCAGATCGGCCCTGCTGTGATGACCTCTCACGCGGAGACGATGACAGACCGCATTGATCAGTCGGAGTCGGCGTATCTGCACCGCTCTTCGGCGTGGCTGGTGGGCGGCTTTGCGGCAATGGCGCTGCTGCTGGGAGTGGTGGGGCTGTATGGGGTGATTGCCTACTCGGTGAGCCAGCGAACGCGGGAGATTGGCGTACGAATGGCCCTGGGCGCGCAGCGGGGCTCGGTATGCCGCATGGTGCTACGCGAGGCTTTGCGGCTGACTGTAGTGGGGATTGGCGCGGGCGTCGTTGGCTCACTTGCGACGGCGACGCTCTTGCGGCCGCTGCTGTTTGGCGTGCGGCCGTGGGATGGGACGACGCTGTCCGGTGTAGCTATGCTGCTGGGCGTTGCGGCAATGCTGGCGAGTTACCTGCCGGCGCGTCGTGCGGCCTCTGTAAATCCGGTTGAGGCGCTGCGGGCCGAGTAAGGCCACAGGAGGGAGTGATGACGTCTATAGCTCGTTTTCTTCGCAAGATCCAGCTGCTCTTTGGGCGCGAGAGGTTTCGCGATGAGCTGAACGAGGAGATGGCGTTTCATCGCGCGGCGGTAGAGAAGAACTTCGTCGAAGAAGGCATGACCGCAGAGGCGGCGAGGTACGCGGCGCGGCGGCAGTTTGGCAATGTGACGCGAATGAACGAGCAGAGCCACGAGGTGATCGGGTTTCGCGCGGAGACCGTCGCGCAGGACCTGCGATTCGCGCTGCGGCAACTGCGGCGCAGCCCTGGATTCACGCTGACTGCGATTCTGGTGCTGGCGCTGGGGATGGGCGCGAACCTGGCGATCTTCGCCTTTGTGGATGCTGCGTTGCTGAAGCCGCTGCCGTATCGCGCTCCGGCGCGGCTGGTGGGGCTGTTTGAGAGCATCGCGGCGGGACCGAAGTACTGCATCTCGTATCTGGACTATCTGGACTGGAAGCGATTGAACAAGAGCTTTGACTCCATGGATGCGTATACCGGATGGAACTTCATGATGGCGTCGCCGCAGGGGACCGAGCTGGCGGCAGGGGCGCATGTGAGCTCGGGATTCTTCCGCACGCTCGGAGTGGCGCCGATCTTAGGACGCGACTTCCGCCCCGAGGAAGATGGCCGCGATGCGGGCCGCACTGTGATTCTGAGCCACGCGGCGTGGCAGAAGCGCTTTGGCGGGCGGCAGGACGTCCTGGGCAAAACGGTGACGCTGGACGGCGTGACGAAGACGATCGTGGGTGTGATGCCGCGAGATTTCAACTTCGCGCCAGTCGAGCCGGTGGAGTTCTGGGACACGATCGATCCTGCGAGTTCCTGCTCGAAGCGGCGCATCTGCCACAACCTTTTTGGTGTGGCGCGGCTGAAGGACGGAGTAACGGTAGCGGCCGCGCTGGATGATGTGACGCGGTTGGCGCGACAGCTGGAGAAGCAGTATCCGGATTCGAATCAGGGGCAGGGCGCGGCGGTGTTTCCGCTGACGGAGGTGATCGTTGGCGATGTGGAGCCGATCCTCGAAACTCTGCTGGTGGGCACGGCGCTGCTGCTGCTGATTGCCGGAGTGAACGTGGCGAACCTGCTGCTGGTGCGGTCGGAGGGACGCAGGCGGGAGATTGCGCTGCGCGGCGCGCTGGGTGCTTCGGCGGCGCGGATCGTGCGGCAGTTTGTGACCGAGGGCGCGGTGCTGGTGGCAGCGGGCAGCATGCTGGCGGTCGCGATCGCCGGAGTGGCGGTCCACACATTGCCGCGCCTGATGCCCGCAGAGATGCTGGCGGGGATGCCGTTTCTATCCGCAGCAGGGGTGAGCGCACGGGTTGCGCTCTATGCGGTGGGGATCGCTCTGTTTGCGTGGATGCTGTTCGCCGTTGTGCCGCTGATGCGACTGCCGCTTCGTGATGTGCGCGGAGGACTCGCGGATGGCGGGCGGACGGCGGCCAGCGTGACGTGGCGGCGACTGGGCTCGAGCCTGGTGGTGGTGGAGCTGGCAACCGCAATGCTGCTGCTGGCAGGGGCGGGCCTCCTGACGCGCAGTTTGTATCAACTGCTGCACGTGGAGACCGGGATACGGACGGACCATCTGGCAACGATCAGCGTTGCTGGGCCGCCGTCGACATATGACACGGATGCGAAGTCGATTGCGCTGGAGCGCGAGGTGCTGCGCAGGATGGAGAAGCTGCCCGGAGTGCGATCGGCGGGGATCGCTACATTTCTTCCGCTGAGCGGCAACGGGCCCTTCAGCGACTTCATCGTGGAGGGCCAGCCGCTGCGACCGGGCGAACATGACGAGGCGACGCGGCGCGATATCACGCCGACGTACTTTGCCACAGTGGGGGCGCAGATGGTGCGCGGACGCACCTTCACCGAAGACGATGGGCTGAAGATGCACGTGGCGATCATTAACCAGGCAATGGCAGAGAAATTTTTCGGGGGCAAGGACCCGATCGGCCAGCGGATCCACTACACGGGCGGAACGGGGCCGACGCTCGAGGTGATCGGAATCGTTCACGACATCAAAGAGGGGCCGCTGGATGATGCCACCAGGCCGGCGTTCTACATTCCGTTTGCGCAGGATCCGGGACCGTTCTTTTCCGTTGTGCTGCGCAGTTCGCAGGATGACGCGTCCCTGCTGCCGATGATGGCTCGCGTGATACACGGGATGGATTCTCACATTGCTGCCTTCGGGCAGAGCACGATGGAGATCAGCATTCGGGAGTCGCAGACGGCGTACCTGCATCGCTCCGCGGCGTGGCTGGCCGGCGGGTTTGCTGGGATGGCGCTGCTGCTTGGAGTGGTGGGGCTGTATGGGGTGATTGCGTACTCGGTGAGCCAGCGGACGCGGGAGATTGGGGTGCGGATGGCGCTGGGTGCGCAGCGGAGTGCGGTCTCCGGGATGGTGCTGCGTGAGGCGGGAGGGCTGATCGCGGTTGGGATCGGCGCGGGCATTCTTGGGTCATTGGCGACGGCGGGGCTGCTGCGTCCGCTGTTGTTCGGGGTGCGGCCGTGGGATGGGACGACGCTGGTAGGAGTGGCGGCGCTGCTGGGAGTTGCAGCGATGGTGGCGTGCTATCTGCCGGCGCGAAGGGCGGCTTCGGTGAATCCGGTGGAGGCGCTGCGCGCGGAGTAAGTGCTGGCCGCACGGGCATAGGCGCCTCTGGCGCGTCGGGAGCCGGACGGATCCTCTACCGCCATCATGGATCGCCACGATGGACGGCGCGCGGATCCGCCAGCCTGACGGATAGGGACGGTGGGCTGCGGATCGTTTCATCGGCTTCGACAATTTAGAGATGCGATGGCTATGCGGGCGAAGCTTTCGGGCGGAATGCCCGGGAGACCGCCTGCGGAACCAGGCGCTGCTAACCTTATCGGTAGACGATGGGTGCTGCCGCCAATCCGCTGATCTTTCTCTCTGCCGGTGAGGCGTCAGGCGAGCGCTATGGCGCGGCGCTGATGGACGCGATCCGGCGGCGGCTGCCTGAGGCCTGTTTCTTTGGTTTGGGCGGCGCCGCGATGACGGCGCTGGGCTTTCGTCCGGTGGTGCGCGCTGAGGACGTGGCGCACATGGGCATCACGGAAGTGGTGCGGCATGCCCCTTATATCTATGGCCAGTTCCAGCGGCTGAAGCGGGCGATTGCAGCGGAGCGTCCAGCGCTGGCCGTGCTGATCGATTTTCCGGATGTAAACCTGCGGCTGGCCGAGCAACTGCATCGTTATGGAGTGCCGGTGGTGTATTTCGTCTCTCCGCAGCTCTGGGCGTGGAAGAAGCGGCGGATCCGGCGAGTGCAGCGCTTTGTTGACCGCATGCTGGTGATCTTTCCCTTTGAGGAGCCGTTCTATCGTGAACGGGGCGTGGCGGCGGAGTTTGTCGGGCATCCGCTGGCAGATCTGGCGGCGCCGGAGGTGTCGCGGGAGGAGTTCGCTCGCCAACATGGGCTTGACGCGTCCAAAGCGTGGGTGGCTTTGCTGCCGGGCAGCAGGCAACGCGAGGTCGACCTGAACCTGCCCACGATGCTTGAAGCCGCGACGATACTGGACAGCACGATGCGGGACAAGAAGTACGAATATCTGCTGCCGGTGGCGCCGACGCTCAAGCAGGAACGGATAGAAGCGGCGATTGCGGCGCGGCGTGACAGCGCGAGGCCGGTGCTGGTTCATGATGCGCGGGCTGCGCTCTTCCATGCGCGAGGCTCCGTGGTGGCAAGCGGCACTGCGACCGTAGAGGCGGCGCTGGTGGGGAATCCGTTTGTGGTGGTGTACCGGCTGTCGAAGCTGAGCTATGCGATTGCGCGGCGGTTTGTGAGCGTTCCGCACGTGGCGATGGCGAATCTGATTGCCGGGCGGCGGGTGGTGCCGGAGCTGATCCAGAACGAGTTCACCGCGGCAAATGTGGTGCGAGCGCTGACGCCGCTGCTGGCCGATGGGCCGGCGCGCGAGGAGACGATGGCGGGGCTGCGCGAGGTGCGGGAGCGGCTGGAAACGCGGGCTGCGGGCGAAACGGCGATTGCACGCGTGGCGCGCATTTGTGTGGACCTGCTGGCGGGCGGGGATGCGGAAGCATCCGACAAGAAGGCATCAAAGAGGAAAGCATCGGGCAGGGAAGAGGACACCGGCCCATCGAATACAAGAGGGGAGCCGGAAGCATCTACTCTGCCGGCAGGCACGTACCAGGCATGAAGTTACGCACGCAAACCATGACTCGTCTCTTTTATCGCTCCGCGCTTTCTTTCATCGTGCTGACGTTGGGTCTGACCGCTCCGGCGGCGCTGGCGCAGCAGCTTTCGAATAAACCGCTGATCAACATTACCGGCTACGTGATCGACGCATCGCTGATTCCGTCGACGCATGAGCTGCATGCGACGGCCAAGGTAAGCTTTACCGCGCTGGATGCGTTACCGGTGGCGACCTTCGAGCTGCACTCCGCGCTGAAGGTGGTGAAGGTGACAGATGCGGACGGGCAACCGTTGAACGCGGAGCGCGGTGCCTCCTCGACACTCCGCGTGACGCCGTCCCTGCCGCTGGCCAAGGGCGATAAGGCGGTGTGGACGTTTGCGTACGACGGCACACTCGAGACCGGAGACAACTCGCCGGTGGAGGGCTTGAAGCTGGCGTCGATCGGCGACCCGATCAGCTACCTGCTGTACCAGGCGCGGTGGTTTCCCATGACGGGCTACCTGACGGACCGCTTTACCGCGGACATTACGGTGCATGCGCCCACGGGGTATACGGTGATTGGCTCCGGTGCGACCGGCGCGCCGCACACGGAACGGGGCGGGGAGACGTGGCAGTTCAACTGGGACCGATCGGGCTTTCCGGGAACGATCGTTGCCGCGAAGTTCAAGGCGCCAACGGCAGTGATGGGTTCGGCGAACATCAAGGTGTACACCACGCCGGCGCATGCGGAGGTGGCGCAGCAATATGCGCAGACGGCGAACCGCGAGTATGACTTCTTCAGCGGCACGTTTGGCCCGGCGGAGTCGGCGCGGCTGAACGTGGTCGAGCTGCCGGACGATACGGTGCCGGTGTACTGGGCGCCGGAGATGGCGCTGGTGGCGGGATCGCACATGGCGGAGCGCAACAACTACCGTCTGCTGGCGAATACGATCGTGCGGCAGTGGTGGAGCTCGATGGTGTCGCCGGCAACGCTGAACGATGCGTGGATCACGAATGGGATGTCGCGTTACGGCGAGCTGATGTATGTGGAGGATGTGGCCGGAAAGCAGAGCCTGGAGCAGACGATTCTGGACGTCTCGGCGGGCGCGCTGGCGTATGACACGATTCCTTTGAGTTCGGCGGGTCGGCTGGACCCGTCGGCACCGCAGTTTCAGGCAATGACGCTCGACAAGGGCGGCCTGGTCTTCCACATGCTGCGTTACGAGATTGGCGACAGTGCGTTCAAGAAGATGCTCGAGGACGTGCTGACCACGCACAAGGATGCGTCGATTTCGACGCGCGAGTTCGAAAAGATTGCCGAGGGCGCGAGCCAGCAAAACCTGGTGCCGTTCTTCGCGCAGTGGATCGACGGGACGGGCGCGCCGCAGTTCACCAACAAGTACACCGTCTTCCGGTTGGGGAATGGCACAGGCTTCCGCACGATTGGAGAGATCGATCAGGACCTGGACCTGTTCCGCATGCCGGTGACTCTGCAGGTGCAGACCGAGGGCAAGACGGAGACGAAGCAGGTGGAGGTGTCGGGGAGCGACTCGCAGTATGTGATCGACACCTTCGGTCTGCCGCGGAAGATCATGATCGACCCGGACAACGCGGTGCTGAAGAACACGCCGGACCTGCAGGTGCGGGTGGCTATCCTGCGCGGACAGCAACTGCTGGGGCAGGGAGACACGTCGGGAGCGATTGAGGAGTTCCAGAACGCGCTGAAGGCAAACCCGACGAGCTCGCTGGCGAATTACCGCATCGGCGACGTTCTCTTCCTGCAGAGGAATTACCAGGCGGCGGCGAATGCGTATCGCGATGCACTGCGCGGCGATGACGATCCGAGATGGACCGAGGTATGGGGCCACATCCAGCTGGGGAAGATCTTCGACGTGACAGGCCAGCGCGATCGCGCAGTGCACGAGTATCAGCAGGCGATTCAGACGAATGACAATACCCAGGGCGCGGTGAATACGGCGCGGCAGTATCTGATGAAGCCGTATGTGCGAACCGAAGACCAGTAGGCGGGGGCAGCGGCTTGACCCTGGTGACGCCCCAGTCCGTGCGGGGAGATCGCATGTTGCGACAGGAGGTCCAGTCCTCTGAACTGCGATGGGTGGGCTACGAGGAATCGACTTTGCTTCTGGAAGTCGAGTTCCATAGCGGAGAGATTTACCGCTATTTCGATGTGCCGTCCCGGCTTGTGCTGGAGTTGCTGGAAGCCGAGTCTATCGGGCGGTTTTTCAACGCGCACATCCGGTCGAAGTTTAAGTATGAGGAAGTGCGATAAGATCGTCCCCGCGATTCTTTGACCGGGAGATCCATTGATGAAAACAAATTTGTTGCGGATGACCTGTGCGGCATGCATTAGTGTGACGGCGTTGATTGGCGTTCAAGCTCAAACCACGAAGCCGATGCCGAGCCCGCCGGCGGATACGTCGCAGACGGTGGATGGGAAGACGGTTTCGATTCACTACAACGCGCCTTCGATGCGCGGGCGCAAGATATTTGGCGGGCTGGTGCCGTATGACAAGGTGTGGCGGACGGGCGCGAATCCGGCGACCGCGCTGAAAACAGGTGTCAACCTGAAGATCGGGTCCGCGACCGTGCCGGCGGGAAATTACACGCTGTATACGCTGCCCTCTGCGAGCGGGTGGAAGCTGATCATCAACAAGCAGACGGGGCAGTGGGGCACCAAGTACGACCAGAGCCAGGACCTGGCGCGCGTGGATATGAAGACAGAGACGTTGTCGTCGCCGCAAGAGGTGATGTCGATCACGCTGGAGCCCTTCAATGGTAAGGAGAGCTCGCTTCATGTGCGGTGGGAGACGACGGATGCTTCGGTGCCGGTGGTGGCGGAGTAGGCAGGGAAGAGAGATCGACTAGCAACTCCTTGTGACGACGCAGCGGGCTGATAAGAGCAGAGCTCTTCGCTGCGCGATTGCGCCGCTCCGACGTGGCTGACGATCACACTCGTTTGACAATTTGCTGCGGAGGCGTGGGATGGATGGCGTATCTCCGATGTCGCGACGGCGGTTTGCGCAGCGGACGGCTGCCGGGCTGGCTGGGGTTGCAGCCGGGTCGCGCTGGGGCTGGGCGATGCCGGGGAAGGCAGCGCGGTCATTCAAGCTATCCGTGATGCTGTGGACTCTGCGGCCGAAGTACCCGGCGGAGCAGGCGATTGACCTGGTGGCCGGCGCGGGCTACGACGGCTTCGAACTGGTCGACGAAGACAAGAAGTGGTCTGCGGCGGAAGTGGCGCGCATCCGCGCGCGCATGAAGCAATTGGGGATTGTGTGCGATGCGATGTCCGGCATCGACACGGGCTTTGCCGAGGCAGGCGCTGCAGACCGGCTGGCCGATGAGCTGACGGCGCGCATGACCGAGGCGGAACGGATGGGCTGCCGGCGGATCATTCTGCTTTCGGGGAAACGCGACGCAGCAATGCCGCGGGAGAAGCAGCATGCGGTTTGCGTGGAGAATCTGCGGCGTGCCGGGGATGTAGCGGCGAGGCGCGGCTTCACGCTGCTGCTGGAGCCGATCGATGCCCTGGAGAATCCACCGATTTACCTGACACGCGTGGCGGAGGCGTTTGAGATCGCGCGAGCAGTGAAGTTGCCGAGCGTGCAGGTGCTGTACGACTTTTACCATGAACAACGCGGGCTGCCGCAGGATGACGGGGTGGCCCCGCTGCTAGCTCCACTGCACGGCAATGTAGACCTGCTGGGACTGGTGCACGTGGCCGATGTGCCGGGGCGGCATGCGCCGGGCACGGGCGTGATCGACTATGCGGCGATCTATCGCGGACTGCGGAAGGAAGGATATCGGGGCTGGCTCGCGATGGAGTTCCTGCCGGTCGGTGACGCTAAAGCGGAGCTCCAGCGAGCGGCGGCCGAAACCTTCTAAGGGAATCATCTGCGGCGAGAATCATCTGCGTGCAGACCGACATCGCGAGCTCGCGAGATGAAAGAGCTGAGCAAGATCGTGACGGAAAGTTAAAAGTGGCACAGGAGAACGAACTTGACACATATAGATCCCTGGTTAGCGCTGGGCGTTTCCATTTCCACCGCGGTGACCGATGCGGTGTATGTCTTGTTCAATGCAGCCGTCTCTGCGCGTAGACGTGTGCCAGCCGCCACCTGGAGCAGCGTGTGGTATCTGCTGTCCGCATTTGCGGTTATCAGCTATACAAGGAATTGGGTTTATGTGGGTTTCGCCGCCGCCGGATCATGGATTGGCGCGTATCTCTCGCTAACTTTATTGCACGGAGTCGAGAAGAAGAGAGCCATCCGTCCCGCTTAGTTCCGAAGGTGCTCCGGTTCCGACGGACGACGTGCTTATTCTCAGAACACGGCAGCATAAGGACCGGCGTCGACTGTAATCTTTGAGTTGAACCGCCGT
>DASZGZ010000140.1:0-6685 GCA_035938355.1 Acidobacteriaceae bacterium | reverse complement strand
CTCTCGTGCAATGTTTCCTGGTTCCTTCAGAACACTCCGTGTGATGTGTTTGGGTCAAGGGCAGAACGCCAAATCCCAGTACACATTCTGGTTCCTGTCCCACTGCGATACCATCACGGTGCACATGTCCGATTCGAATTCCTCGACAGATCCCACCTCCGCGCTCGCCACTTTACTGACAGAGGCTCGCTATAAGCCGAGCGAGCGCATCGACGAACTCTCCACCACCGAGATGCTTCAGGTGATGAACGCAGCGGACCGCGAAGTGGCCGAAGCCGTGGCTCGCGAGATCCCGGCGATTGCGCGCGCGGTAGACGCCATTGCTACTGCGCTCGCGCCAGAGCGTGGCGGGCGGTTGTTCTATGTAGGCGCGGGGACGTCCGGACGGCTCGGTGTGCTCGATGCCTCAGAATGCCCGCCGACCTTCAATGTGCCCTCGACGCTGGTGCAGGGATTGATTGCCGGTGGCGAGTACGCATTGCGGCACTCGGTGGAAGGCGCCGAGGACTCACCGGAGTTGGGCGCGACAGACCTGCGCGCGCATGGCTTCGGAGCGAAGGATATGCTGGCCGGCATAGCGGCCAGTGGACGCACGCCGTATGTGCTCGGTGCGATGGAGTATGCGCGCTCGCTCGGCGCGATCACGATCGGCGTGAGCTGCGTGCCGGGATCGGCGGTAGCCCGCGCGGCGGAGATTGCCATTACGCCAGCGGTGGGACCGGAAGTGGTCACTGGATCCACGCGCCTGCGTGCCGGTACCGCGACGAAGCTGGTGCTGAATATGCTATCGACCGGTGCGATGATCCGGCTGGGCACGGTCTACAGCAACCTGATGGTGAATGTGCAGCCTTCCAACGAGAAGCTTGCCGACCGCGCAGAGCGCATCGTCGTCGAACTCACCTGCTTGCCGCGGGAGCGGGCGGCAGCATTGTTCCGCGAGGCGGGGTCCATCAAAGCCGCCGTCCTGATGCATGCTCATGGGTTAAGCCGCGAAAAGGCGGAGGCGCTCCTGCGGGACGCGCATGGGCATCTGCGGCATGCGATGGAGGCAGCGGCTCAAAGCAAGGATTAGGCGCCAGTCATCGGCGCGAGGGGGAGGCATGCCGGAGCCTAAGGGGCCATCCTGCTTCCCTCGATCCGTGGTCATTTCGACCGAAGGCCGTCCGGTACACTGAACGGGACGCGTTCTCATGTCCACAGACACTTCCCAGCCAGTCCTGATGCCCGCTTCTCACGAAGAGGCATCCGGAGCGAAGGCGCGCCCAGAGCATTATCCCGGGCATCATCTGCGGCGCTTTCGTTTTGACCGCCCGCAGAAGATCGCCGCATTTCTGCTTCTCTTGCTGATGGCGCAGTGCCTGCGGCAAATTCTGCGGACGCCACTGACGGAGAACGACTATCAGTACGCGCGCTGCGGCCGCGAAATGTGGGAGCGGCCCTCGCCCATCGCGGGCTACTTCACCAGTTGCGGCAACATCCACGATGGCGTGCTGGCTTACCGCCTGGCCGGCCTGCCGCTTACCTTCCAGAGGCTGATCGAGGGGCAGAGCAGCGACACCAGCACTTGGGAGATGCGGCACGAACTGAGTTACGTGCGGCTTCTGCTGCGTTTCCCCTTCACGATGGCGGCGCTCCTGTTGGGTGGCGCGCTGTGGTGGGTCACACGGCGGCTCTTCGGCAATCTCGGCGGCTTTGTCGCTCTGGCGTTCTACTGCGTCTCACCGGCGATCGTGGCGGCAGGCTCACAGCCGAACGCCGAGATCACCACGGCGCTGGGCATCTTCGCAACCATCTACACGGCGATTGGTGTTGCGCACGCCATGCAGGGACCGCGGCGCAAGTGGCGGCCGCGCATCGTGCTGCTGGCGGCCGGGTTGGCGCTGGTGGCTGCGTCGCATTCGGCGGCCCTGCTGCTGACGCTGCCACTGGCGCTCGTATTCATGGTGTACCTGGCGGAGCGCAATCGCACCGCTGTCCCGATGGTGATGATCGCGGGCACGCTCGGCGCGTTTGCCTTGCTCTTTGCCTGCTACGCCTTTCATCCGGATGCGCTGACCTACTACTTCCGCTCCGGCGCGGCTCGCCTCGGCATCAGTACGGTGGCAGCAAGCGCACATCTCTTCTCTTTCGGTAACGCTGGTATCGCGATCGCTCTCGTGGCCTCGTTGGTGCTCTACGTGGCGACCCGCCGGTCGCGCTATTTCGGCAATACTGTGCCGCTGCTCATCGCGCTGTGCTTCCTGCCCCTGGTGACTACGGGCGTATTTGGACAGCCATGGCTATGGGCGCTGCCATTTCTGCTGACGTTTATCGGTGGCGTCTTTGCCGACGCGCTCGAGACGCGCCACGGCCGCATCTTCCGCTGGGCCGTGGTGGCCATGGTGGCGCTGCAGGCAGTGCTTACCATCGCGATGCCTGCAGTGCCGTAACTGCCGACTTAGCCGAGATGGGAAAGCGGCCGCTGGTACAGCGGCGGCACTAGCTCGGCATTTTGCGGAGGCGCCTGCATCACCTCGGCGAATGCAGTCTGGAAGGCCTGCATGTCCTGCGCGGTGCCAACAGTGATGCGGACGTGGGTAGGCCACGCCGGCCATACGCGGCCGATGTAGACCTTCCTCGCCTGCATTGCGGCGATCACCTGTTTCGCATCGCGCCTGGTGTCCAACATGAAGCAATTGTTCTGGGACTTGGTATAGCTGAAGCCCTGTTTGTCCAGCCACGCGAAGGTCTGTTCACGGATGTCTGCATTGATTTTTTTGCGCTCCGGAATCATCTCGGGATGCTGCAGGCTGACGTTGGCTGCGGCTGCAGCGGTGATGGGCATTGCATTCATGCCGTAGGTCTGCAGCTTTACCAGCAAATCGGGTCGCCCCGCGGCAAAACCGCAGCGTAGCCCTGCCATGCCATACAGCTTTGAGAAGGTCCGCAACACGATGACGTCGTCGCCGCTCCGCACCATGTCCATGCAACTGGGCACGTCAGCGAAGTGGATATACGCCTCGTCGATGAGCAGGATTGAGCTTTTCGGCTTGTTCTTGACCGCCCAGGCAATGTCGTCCTTCGGCGTGGTGGTGCCGGTCGGATTGTTCGGATTGCAGATGTAGAAGACACCGGCTTCGGGGCTGGCGGCGACCATCGTCTTCATGTCGTGGGCGTGCGTGTCGCGGGTCAGCGGCACTTTAAAGATCTTTGCGCCGGCCACATCGGCGGCGGCCATGCCCGCCTCATAGCCCGGATCGGCGGTGACGTAGGGCCGTGTCGGGCTGGTGAAGGCCAGCACGCTGTAGTGCAGCGGCTCGCTGGACCCGGCATAGATGGCGATGGACTCCTGGCTGATGTCTTCCTGCTGCGCGATGGTCTTCATCAGCGCGATGGTCTGCTCAAAGTCATAGCGCCCGCCACGCGGAGCCACATTCGTACATGCTTCGCAGGCCAATTTGCATGGGCCTAGGGGATTTTCATTCGCGTTGATCAGCACGGCATCAGCGGGAATGGCTTCCATTCTGCCGTGAAAGCGGCCAGCCCGTTTCACGCCATTCGAGGCGGACTGCGCGCCGCTGGAGTACGCCCACGCAAGATGGGCCTCGGTGACGATGGGAACGGCCACGGTCGCCGCAGTGGCGAGACGCAGGAAGGAGCGGCGGGAGACGGAACAAGAGCTGTCGGCGGGCATCAGGAATCCTCCAAATCTGGCAAGAGGGTAAAATCACCTCGTTGTTGTTGTGGCGGGCGCTGGCAAGTCGGGGACGGCGCGCTCGGCATCGAGACAACAAGGGCTCGACCTGACGAAAATCGGATGGCATCACTCTACTCCGCTCGGGGCAGGGCTCCAAGCGAAGATGAGGCGATGGCTTCAGGCTCAGATTTGTGCGGATTCCGAAGCCTTCCGAGGAAGCAACTGCGGAATGCTCGAAACCCCGCGAAAATAACCTTTTCGGAACCATGGCGATGAGGCGGAAATATGCGCCATTCCTTGCTAAAATAGATGCAGAGCCCATCGTTACATCGATGCCCTGAACGGGCTTAGATGGCGCGCATTTTCGGTGCTGCGAACGGCTCTTCCTATCTATGGCAGACGATCAGAATCCACAGCTTCCTCTCGGCGGTCCCAACGGAAATGGCGGGGATGGCACGACGCCTCCCACCGGTCCCGGAGCCGCCCATATGATTCCCATCAACATTGAAGACGAGATGCGCCGGTCGTATCTCGACTACTCGATGTCGGTCATCATCGGCCGTGCGCTGCCGGACGTGCGAGACGGTTTCAAGCCCGTGCATCGCCGCATCCTGTACACCATGCACGAGATGGGCCTGCAGCACAACAAGAAGTACACCAAGTGCGCCAAGGTGGTGGGGCAGGCCATGGGTCAGTACCATCCGCACGGCGACACAGCCATTTACGACACCATGGTGCGTCTGGCCCAGCCTTTCAGCCTGCGCTACCCCATGATCGACGGCCAGGGCAACTTCGGCTCGGTCGACGGCGATCCGCCCGCGGCGATGCGGTACACCGAAGCGCGCATGATGCGCATCGCCGGCGAAATGCTGGCGGACATCGATCAGGACACGGTCGATATGGTGCCGAACTACGACGAGAGCACGCTTGAGCCCGCCGTGCTGCCTTCGCGCATCCCGAATCTCATCGTTAACGGCTCAAACGGCATCGCGGTCGGAATGGCCACGAATATTCCGCCACACAACCTGACCGAGATCATCAACGCGACTATCGAGCTGGTGAACAATCCGCATGCGGGGCTGGCCGAGGTGCTGAAGCACGTGCAGGGGCCCGATTTCCCCACCGGCGGATTCATCTACGGACGCAGCGGCATTCCTGAGGCCTATCGCACCGGCCGCGGCCGCTTCCTGATGCGCGCCAAGTGCGCCATCGAAAACATCTCAGGTGGGCGCCAGGCCATCGTGGTCACCGAGATTCCGTACCAGGTCAACAAGATGAAGCTCATCGAGCGCATCGCGGATCTGGTGAACGACGGCGTGATCACCGACATCGCTCGCGATGAGTTCCGTGACGAGAGCGACCGCGACGGCATGCGCATCGTGATCGGGCTGAAGCGCGGCTCCGAAGCACAGATCGTGTTGAACCAGCTCTACAAGCACACGCAGATGCAGGAGAGCTTCTCCATGATCTTCCTCGCGGTGGTCAACGGCCAGCCGCGGGAGTTGCCGCTACCGGATGCTATCCGCCACTTCATTGACCACCGCGTCGATGTGGTGCGCCGCCGCACCGCCTACCTGCTGCGCAAGGCGCGCGAGCGCGAGCACATCCTGCTCGGCTACCAGATCGCTCTCGATCATCTCGATTCAGTGATCAAGATCATTCGCGGGTCGTCATCGCGTGCGGATGCCCGCGAAAACCTGTTCCGCTTCTTCTCCGGCACGAAGATCCAATTACGCGGCGCGGAGTTGAAGGGCGTCTCGCTTGATGCGGCGAAGTACGGCATCGATATGGCGACGCAGACGACTGCGACGCTGATCCTGAGCTACCGGCAGATCGACGCGATCCTGGAACTGCAGCTCTATCGACTCACACAGCTCTCGATCGACGAGCTGCTGAACGAGTTGAAGCAGGTGCGCGACAACATCGCCGAGTACGAGTCGATTCTGGCCTCGGAGAAGAAGCTGCGCGCGGTCATCGTCAAGGAGCTGGAGCAGGCCCGCAAGGACTTTGGCGACGACCGCCGCACCCTGATCCTGGACGAAACGGCGGAGCTTCAACTGGAAGACCTGATTGCCGACGAACAGGTCGCCGTCACGGTGTCGCACTCCGGCTATTTGAAGCGGACACCCATCTCCACCTACCGGCAGCAGAGGCGTGGCGGTACGGGCAGGCTGGGTATGAAGACGCGCGAGGAAGATTTCGTCTCGCAGCTCATCATCGATTCAACGCATGCGTACCTGCTCTGCTTCACCAACACGGGCCGGGTCTTCTGGCTAAAGGTCTATGAGATCCCGGACGTCGGCGCAGCCGGTAAAGGCAAGTCCATTGCCAGCCTGCTGAACCTGCAACCGGGTGAGACTGTGCGCACCATCCTGGCGCAGCGCAATCTCGAAGAAGAAGGCAAGTTCGTCTTCTTCGCAACGCAGAAGGGGACAGTCAAGCGCACGCCGCTCAAGGACTTCTCGAACGTGATGGCGCGCGGCATCATAGCCATCGGCATCGATACGGACGACGAACTCATCGGAGCGCGAATCACCTCCGGAGATGAGATCGTCTTCCTCGCGACGCATGACGGTATGGCCATCCGCTTCCACGAGACGGATGTTCGCTCCATGGGCCGTCCAGCATATGGCGTCCGCGGCATTGATCTGTCGAAGGGTGACTACGTGGTCGGACTCGCTGTCACGCCGAAGGAGCGCAAGAAGAATGGCAACGGTGGCGACTGCGCATGCCTCATTCTTTCTGTCACCACGCAGGGCTTCGGCAAGCGCACCGACGTGGACGAATATCGTCTGCAGACGCGCGGCGGCAAGGGCGTCATCAATCTGAAGACCACGGCACGCAACGGCAAGGTCAATGCGATCCAACTGGTCGACGAATCGTCCGAGCTGATGGTGATCAGCCAATACGGCAAGATCATCCGCATCGACACAAAGACGATTCGCGCCGCGGGCCGCTCCACGCAAGGTGTAAAGCTGCTGAACCTGGAGGAAGAGGACAAGGTGGCGG
>DASZGZ010000139.1:0-2507 GCA_035938355.1 Acidobacteriaceae bacterium | reverse complement strand
TGACTTGCTTACTTCTTCTTCGCTGCCTTCTTTGCCGCCTTCTTGGCCGGCTTCTTGGCTGCCTTCTTTGTTGCCATGGTGTCTATTCTCCCTTGTGCTGCAACGCAGATGTTGCAGTTACGGAATGTATAGAGTGGGCGTCATTGAGTGTCAAGAAAAAAATGCCGGATTCGTGCGCTTCTTTCTCGACGCAACTTCATCGCCGAGGCCGAGTCTGCAACTAGTGTGGGATGCGATGGAGCAGATGATTGCCGATGTAGAGCACGATGCCGCTCACGGAATCCTGCCACGCGTGCGCGAACATGCCCGCGCGAAGACTGCGGCGCAGATGCGCAAGGATGCCGAAGAATGCTCCGTACACTGTGATGAGCAGCATGCCGCTCGTTCCCTCATAACCGTGCGCGAGGCCGAAAAACACTGCTGAAATCGCGATGCCGAGCGAGATGTGCCGTGTGAGCGTAGTGAATTGCTGCTGCAAATAACCGCGGAAGATCAGCTCTTCGCAGATGCCGGCGGAGATGCTGAGTGCGATCCAGAGCGTCAGCTCTCCAGCCGACGCCGGGGCCATCTGCGAGACGATGCCGCGGATATCTTCCGGATGAAGATGGGCGAAGCGCAGCAGAAATCCGATGGCACCGAGCGCGAGCAGGGAAGCGAACCAGAAACCGGCAGCGATCGCGATATCGGTCCAGACCTCGACCGCACCCTGCCGGCGGACACCGAGGAGCTGACGCAGCGGCATGCGGCGCAGCAGCAGCCCCCAATACACCAGGGCGAACAGCACCCATTCCCAGATCAACGTTGTGCCGTACATGACGACGTGCGAGCGATGTTGCGTGCCCGGCTGGTGAGGGAGTGCCCCGACGAAGTGATGCGTGAGCGCATTGATCGCCGACATGCCGAGCAACAGAGCGAGGATGATAGCGGTGTGCCAGAGTGGGGCGATCAGGCGGGTTGGCTGCGCAGCTTCGTTCACCGAATGGGTCCTGATGGTTTCCTGATGGGTCCTGATTGGTCTTGGAAGGCGGGCGCTCGATTGCCGCTGATTTCGGTCCCTGCTATCTTCACACGTTGGCCATCAGGAGCAGCGATGGACACGGGAAGCTGAGGTTTCAGTATGGAAGAAGTTGTCATTGTCTCTGCAGTGCGGACGCCTACGGGAAAGTTCCAGGGCTCGCTCGCCGGTTACAGCGCGGTGCAGTTGGGCGCAATGGCCGTGCGCGAGGCGGTGCGCCGTGCGGGTGTGGCGGCGGAGCTGATCGACGAATGCATCATGGGCAACGTTGTCTCCGCGGGGCTGGGGCAGAACCCGGGGCGCCAGGCGGCGCTAGGTGGCGGGCTGCCGCCCAGCGTGAGCGCGATGACGATCAACAAAGTGTGCGGCTCCGGGCTGAAGGCGGTTGCGCTGGCGGCACAGGCGATCCAGACGGGCAATGCCGAGATCGTGGTTGCAGGTGGGATGGAGTCGATGACGAATGCGCCGTACCTGCTGCCGCAGGGGCGCAACGGCTTTCGTATGGGCGATGCGCAGGTGGTGGATGCGATGATTCGCGACGGCCTGTGGGAGATCTACAACGACTACCACATGGGCGTGACGGGGGAGAACGTGGCGGAGAAGCACTCGATCACGCGCGAGCAGCAGGATGCGTATGCCCTGGCCTCGCACCAGAAGGCGGCGGCGGCGCAGAAGTCCGGCGCATTCAAGGACGAGATGCTGCCCGTAGAGATTCCCGCGAAGAAAAAGGGCGAACCTGCCGTGGTACTGGATCGCGACGAGAGTGTGCGCGAGGATGCGTCGCTCGAAGCTCTGCGCGCGTTGAAGCCGGCGTTCAAGAAAGACGGCACGGTAACAGCGGGCAATGCTCCGGGAGTAAATGATGGCGCGGCGGCGGTGGTGGTGACGTCTGCGCGAAAGGCGGCGGAGCTGAAGCTGGAGCCGTTGGTGCGAATCCGCGCGCAGGCGACCAGCGGTGTCGATCCGAAGTGGGTGATGCTGGCGCCAGTGATCGGGATCCAGCGCGTTCTGGAGAAGGCGGGCTGGGCGAAGGAGCAGGTGAACCTCTACGAACTGAATGAGGCTTTCGCGGTGCAGGCGCTCGGCGTGATGAAGGAAGTGGGGCTGGATACGCCGGAGCTTGCCGCGCGGGTGAATGTGAATGGCGGAGCAGTGGCCATCGGACATCCCATAGGCGCCAGCGGCGCACGCGTGCTGACCACGCTGATTTACGCACTGATGCATCGCAATCTGCATCGAGGGGTTGCGGCAGTGTGCCTGGGCGGCGGGAACTCTGTGGCCATGGCTGTGGAGCGCTAAAGAATTTGCCTGTCGGAGTTTGCACAGGGCGCGGGCATCACGCGGGAACCAAGCGGCCGGAGGCTACAATAAGAAAACCGCTGGAGATCCGGACATCGATCCGGCATCTCGGGCGTGATGCGAACTGTCCCTGAAGCGGTGTAGATCGTGGGCATCAGAATCCACGCTGCGCCTGACGAGCACTTCGAATACC
>DASZGZ010000138.1:0-6357 GCA_035938355.1 Acidobacteriaceae bacterium | reverse complement strand
TGGCGCAATAAACAGCAACACTTCCCAATCTTCCTGGCTAATTAACGACAAACAGGCGGCCGTTCTGCTCGGCGTGGCCCCTGCGACACTTCGCTCCTGGCGCTGCCGGGGCATCGGCCCAGTCTACGTAAAATTCGCGGGTCTACGTGGAGGCGTCCGTTATGATGTCTCTGACATTGCCGAGTACACAGAGCGATGCAGGCACACCCCCTCCGTGCGGGCAGCATTTGAGGGGAAATGATTTTCAAGCGCAACAAATCAGCCTATTGGTATTACGACTTCACCCTCGCGGGCGATCGCTATCGCGGGTCAACGAAAGAGAAAACGAAGAACGCCGCTCAGGCGTACGAAGCCGCCCTGCGTACCCGGATCAGTGAGAGAGGTCCGTCGGCGCGGCCTAAGAAGGCTCCTCAATTTCGGGAATTCGTGCCCGCTTTTCGCAGCTTCATCAAGCACCACACCGGCCTCTCTCCAAAATCGAAGGCCTACTACGAGGATGGAATCGGACTGCTGCTGAACAGTTCAGTCGCATCGATGCGCCTCGATCACATCAAGAGGAGCCACATCCAGACCCTTCAGCTTCCAGGTTCCGCGTCGTGGCAGAACTGCGCCCTACGTACGTTGCGCAGAATGTTGGCAATCGCCAAGGAGTGGGGTTTGCTTTGGGAAGTGCCTACCGTCCCCCTCCTGGAGCAGCGGCAGAGGCGTGACGTCTTCGATCAAGAAGTCGAAATCCAGATTGCCGCCGAAGCACGACAGCCTCTCCAGGACGTTTTCGTCACCATGATGGACACCGGCTGCCGTCCCGGCGAAGTCCTGGCTCTCCGTGGGGAGGACATACTGTGGGACCTCGGCGTCATCTTCGTCCGCCGAGGTAAGACGAAGAAGTCGATCCGCTACGTGCCTATGAGCGATCGAGTGCGTGACCGACTCGCCGTTCGCGTTGAGGCCAGTGGTCGCACGGGTTACGTGTTCCCGTCGACACGATCGAAGGCGAAGCACGTCACCCTCTCCTGCCTCTCGAAAGAGTTTCGCAGGGTTCGCGACCTCCTCGGTCTGTCGAAGGATCTTGTACTGTACACCGCGCGTCATAGCTTCGCGACTGGGCTGCTCGACATGACCGGAAACATCAAGCTCGTCGCGGATACGCTGGGCCACGCGGACACCAAAATCACCGGCACCTATCTACATCCGTCGAGCGGTGGGTTGTCTTCACTTATCAATGAGCGGAATGCGCGGAATGCGCGACGCACTTCCGAATCCGCGGCACACTTTACGGCACACTCGCCGTCCGAAGATTTTCGTGGAGTGCCCTGAAGTCTTCGTGGTATGCTCTCGCAAGTTGCTGTTTCTGGGCAGCTTAAAGTCTTAAAATGAAAAGGCCGAAGCGCTAGGCTCCGGCCCTTTCATTTACAGTCGACAACCGACTCCCTGTCAGTGCGACTGAAGTTGAGATACCGTACTTCCGCCCTGCTGCATGTTCGACAGCACCTGAATGTCGACCCGGCGATTCTTCGCCCGGCCCTCGGCGGTGGTGTTTGGGGCCACTTCCTTGTCCTTGCCAATGCCGATCAGGTAAAACTTGTGCGCCGGCACGTTGTACTTCGACGCCAGATACTGAACCACGGCTTCCGCGCGGCGCTGGCTTAGCGCGTAGTTATACTCCGCGCTCCCGGTTGAGTCTGTGCCGCCGGTCACTTCGAGGATATAACCCTTCGTCGAGTTGAGAGGGCCCGCCAACTGATCCAGCTGCGCCTTATCCTTCTTTGTAAGCACACTCTTGTCGAAGCCGAAGGTCACCGAGGCAGCTCCGATCTGCTTGTAGCTGTCGAGGTTGCTTACGACGCTTGCCAGTGTGTCGGCGCGGTTCACTGCTTCCTGCGCGCTCTGTTGCGCGGCACCTGCGGCGGTGCTCGCCTGCTGCGCGTTCTGCTGGGCGCTATCTGCTGAAGACTGCGCCTTGGTGATGCCGGCGGTCGTCTTCTCGTCCAGATTTTTCAAATTGCGATTGTTGGTAGCGGTCTGGTCATCCAGTTCGTTGGTGTGCTGGATCAGGGGCGCTGTCTGGCTCTTTACATACTTCTTGGTGGAACAACCGCTGGCCAAAAGCAGCGCGAAAACTCCCGCCGTGCAGCCTGAAATTTGGGTCAGACGCTTCATCTGTGTCGTCAAGTGAACCTCTCCCTCCTCGCGGTCAGTGCCGCGAAGTGCCGTCGAACGAGTCAGTGCGGCATAGCGGGGGCAGCCGGACACAAGACTCCACTCTCTTATGATGCACGATTCGTGCCAAAACGACACTTTGTCTATATCAACTTTATCATGAACAACTTACGGAAGTTTTCTCGTTCGTGAAAAGCGGCTCGGTGTAGTTATTACGCAGCATGGATGGGGGCGGCGGCCTGCCCCGGTCTGCCGGCCTCCCGGCGATTAGACTGAAAATGGGCCGCGAGCGCCGGTCGGCCTCATCCGCGGTGAGGAGCTCCTCCTCAACCCCAACGGAGCCCACACACCGAAATGGACCTGCAGCAGAAAATCCGCACCTTGCCCACGCAGCCCGGCGTGTACCTCTATAAGAACGCCGAGGGCGAGGTCATCTACGTCGGCAAGGCGAAGAACCTCCGCGCGCGTGTCCGCTCGTATCTGCTCGCGACCTCGCAGGCCAATGCGAAGACCGGCTCGCTGATGCGCGAGGCGGTCGATGTCGATTACATCCTGGTCGACAACGAAGGCGAAGCGCTCGCGCTCGAGAACAACTTCATCAAGCAGCGCAAGCCGCGCTTCAACATTCTGCTGCGCGACGACAAAACCTACCCCTACGTCAAGCTCACGCTCGCCGATCGCTATCCGAAGGTCTTCGTCACGCGCCGTCTGCGCAAAGACGGCAGCGCCTATTACGGTCCGTACTTCCCTGGCAATCTGGCGCATCGCATTGCGGACCTGCTGCACCGCTCGTTCCTGTTGCCGAGCTGCAAGGTCGATCTATCGCGCTACCACCCGCGACCCTGCCTGCAGTACTACATCAAGCGCTGCCTCGGCCCCTGCGTTGAAGGACTCACCACACCTGAGGAATACCGCGAGGCGGTGCGCGATGCGCAGCTCTTTCTCGAAGGTCGCCAACAGGAACTGGGGCGTTCGCTCGAAACGCGTATGGAGGCAGCCGCGGCCTCCGAGCAGTTCGAGCTTGCAGCGAAATATCGCGACCTCCTGATCACGGTGAACCAGGTGCAGGAGAAGCAGCGCATCGCCAGCGCGGACAGCGACGACGCGGATGTCTTCGGCTATCACTACGAGAACGACATGCTCGCCGTAAACCTCTTCCACATGCGCGGGGGCAAGATCGTCGATCGCCGGGACTTTTTCTGGGAGGACCTGTCGGAGCTGGTGCAGACGGAAGAGGAGCACTTGGAGAATATGCTAGAGGCGGCGCACGCCGCAGGCGCATTCAACCCGCCCGCCTTCTTCTCTGCCCTGCTTAAGCAGCTCTACATTGATCAGCAGTACGTACCGCGCTCCATCCTGGTGCCGGTGGACTTCGCCGATCGCGATGCGCTCTGCCACCTGCTCGCCGAGCGCACCGGGCACCGCGTCGAGATTGCCGCTCCGCGGCGCGGCGAGAAGCGCTCGCTCGTCGACCTCGTCGGGCAGAACGCGAAGCAAAGCTATGATCAGCGTTTCCGCGTGCTGCAGCCGTCGCAAAAGGCAATCCAGGAATCGCTGCAGGATTTGCTTATGCTTCCCGAGCTGCCCCGGCGCATCGAGTGCTTCGACATCTCGCATATCCAGGGCGCGGAGACGGTCGCGTCGATGGTGGTGTGGGAGAACGGCGCGATGAAGAAGTCCGACTACCGCAAGTTCCAGGTGAAGACCGTCGCAGGCGTGGACGACTTCGCTTCCATGCGCGAGATCGTCGGCCGCCGCTACAAACGCATTCTCCAGGAGACCACTGAGTCGGAATTGGTGGAGACATCGGACAGCGAGGCACGAGCCCGAAATGGCTCCGCACGTGGTCAGATGCCGTCGCTCGTCCTCATCGACGGCGGTCTCGGCCAGCTTCACGCGGCAGCCGCAGCGCTTGAAGAACTTGGGCTGACCACGCAACCGCTTGCGTCGATTGCAAAGCGTGAAGAGGTGATCTACCTCTACGGACAGGAGGACGAGCCGATCGTCCTCGACCGCCGCTCGCCCGTTCTGCACCTGATCCAGCGCATCCGCGATGAATCGCATCGTTTCGCCATCACTTACCACCGCAAGCGCCGCGAAATCCGCGACCGCCAGTCGGAGCTGCTGGACATCCCCGGCGTGGGCGCCCACACGCGTACTAGGCTGATACAACACTTTGGCTCACAGCGGGCCGTGGAGCAGGCATCGCTCGAGGCGCTGACGTCTGTTGTGGCAAAGAAGGTAGCCGAGGCGATCTACGCGCACTTTCATGTCGAGGACAGCGCTGGTCCAGCCGTGGCAGATTTGCCAATCCTTCAATAAATGCGGGCTTACGGCTGTGCTTGCAAAGCAGCAGCCCACGCGGCCGCATGGTCGGGCAGCGCGTGATAGCAATCGACACTCGCCCCTTCCTTGCCAGTAGCCAGATCGGCCAGATTGCACAGCAGGCCAAAATGCAACGGCCCCGTCTCATAGGCGATCTGCTTCCCTCCAGCCCAGAATTGCCATTTCCATAGGAATGGACCGCCTTCGATGCGCCGGATTATCTTTCCGTCGCGCGCGATGATTAACGCATAAGGATAAACCTCTGCCATCGACCGGCCCTGCAGAGAGCTGCTCAACGTCCAGCCCTCCAGTCCGTACGGACCCCTGCGATGGGTCGACTCCGTCGGACTCTGCGCACTTAAGTGGGCGGCAAAGGCCAGCAAGAGAGGTAGCATCGACACGAAACGATGCAAATGCTTAACTTCGTCTGCCCTGCGCGCCGCCAATAAACATCGGCGATATCTCATACCTATTCAGCTTCCCCTTCACCGTCGGATCGTTCTCCATGAGAGTGCGTGCCTCGGCCTCGTCCGCAACGTCCAAGACGGCCATGCCAAACGATCCTTCTGCCGCCATCACCGGTCCATAGACGAGCACCTTCCCGGCCTCAAAGTGTGCGCGCGTGTACTCGACATGCTGCTGCATCAGCGCACGTTCGTCCGCATTCATATCCATGGCAAAGCTCGGCCGGGGCGGGATCAGCTTCAAGAAAAAGAGAGCACTCATGGGCGGCAGCATACCAGCAAGTCCGTCCATCGGATCCAGCGTCTTATGGCTCATTTCGGGCTTCCCGCCCCCATATCCTCCCGTGCTAGCCCCCAATCGGAACTATTCGCCACCCGGAAGCGTACATATGTACAAAACTGCTCAGAGTGCCCAGCGCGGGTTCAGACATAATTGAAAATCATCCGGCTACGGAGGCGCAGCCATGGCATTGTTCGGCGATCAGCTCAAACAGGTGGTTCGCAGGCTCGGCCGCGCACCGTTGTTTACCGCCATCACCCTGTTCACGCTCGCCATCGCCATCGGCGCAAACACCGTGATCTTCAGCGTGGTGGACGGCGTATTGCTGAAGCCCCTGCCCTATCCCCATCCGGAGGAGTTGATCGGAGTCTGGCATACGGCTCCGGGCATCAACCTCAAGGAGCTGAACATGTCGCCGTCGATCTATTTCATCGACCGCGAACAGAACACGATGCTTCAGGACATCGGCGTCTATCAAGGAGACTCGCTGAATGTGACCGGCGCCGGGCAGCCGGAGCATGTGGACGGCCTCGATGTCACCGACGGCACACTGCCCCTGCTCAGCGTCAAGCCTGCGCTCGGGCGTCTCTTCACCCGCCGCGATGATACGGGCGAAGCGCCGGACACCGTGCTGCTTTCCTACGCATACTGGCAACGCAAATTCGGCGGGAGCCCGTCCGCAATCGGTCGAAGCCTCACCATCGACGGCAAGCCACGCGAAGTCATAGGCGTGCTGCCCCAGGGATTTCACTTCCTCGATCGTAAGGACGACGCGCTCATTCTGCCCATGAAGTGGGACCGCAGCAAAACGAAGTTGGGCAACTTCAGCTACAAGGCCCTGGCCCGTTTGAAGCCGGGAGTCACCATGCAGCAGGCCAGCACCGATATGGCCCGCTTGCTCCCAGTCTCCATCCGCAGCTTCCCCGCGCCCGAGGGCTTCAGTGCTGCGTTATTTGAGAAGGCAAACTTCCAGCCGAATCTTCGGCCGCTGAAGCAGGATGTCGTCGGCGACGTGGGCAATGTCCTCT
Organism: Acidobacteriaceae bacterium; assembly: GCA_035938355.1. Taxonomy (GTDB): domain Bacteria; phylum Acidobacteriota; class Terriglobia; order Terriglobales; family Acidobacteriaceae; genus KBS-83. Next base: position 100 of record DASZGZ010000138.1, on the reverse strand, counting down.
GGGTCCTGATGGGCTCCATCGCCATGGTGCTGCTGGTGGCCTGCGCCAACGTCGCAAATCTGCTGCTGGTGCGCGTCGAAGGACGCCGCCAGGAGCTGGC
>DASZGZ010000137.1:0-3419 GCA_035938355.1 Acidobacteriaceae bacterium | reverse complement strand
TGGTCCCGAGCCAGGTTTCGCCTGCCATGGCGCTCCCGTCTCCTTGAGTTGGGCGGTCTTGAGATCGACGTGGAAGATCCAGATGTGATCTGTACCCAGATCATTGACCAGCAGAAACCGCTCGTCTGGCGAGAGCGTGACACAGTGAATGTGCGAACCTTTCTGCCGCTCTGTGTCGGGGCCGTGCCCATCAGGGCTGAATTCAGAGATCGGACCTTCGATTCCTGCCGGCGTCACGCGAAATGAGGTGAGAGAGCCGCTGGAATAATTCGCCACGAAGACTGCCTGATTCGCGCGGTCAACCGTGATGTGGCACGGGTCGCTGCCGCCGGAAGGCTGAACATTCTTCTGCGTGAGGCTGCCCGTAGACGGATCGCGCCGAAACGCGGTAACGGAGCCTCCTTCACCGCCGTGCGGCTGCGGGTCGGTCTCATCTTCATTCACGGCGTAGAACGCGTCGCCTCTGGGCGACACCGCCAGGAACGATGGGTTCGCCGTTTTCATCGCGAGGCGTAGCGGGCGAAGCGTGCCGACATGGGCGTCCCACTCTGCCAGGTAGATGCCGTCACCTTTGTTGCCCGGCCCCATGTCATGCGTGTACGTTCCGATGTAGAGCTGTGCCGTGTGGCCGCTCAGGCGCTTCCCTAACAATGACCGGGTGAGGCATGGGGCCAGCGGGAGAAGCGGGGCGGCGGAAAGGAAAACGCGACGGGTGATGCGAGCCATGCCGCCCATCCTAACTCACATGCGTCCTTCCCATTGCGCTCACTCAAAATCGACGCGATGGCGTAAAGTGCCAACCATGAACTACTCACGCGCCGCGTTGCTCGCTGCCGTCTTCTCGTTCTCCCCCGCGTTTCTGAGCCCGCAGCTCGCTCACAGCCAGCAAGGCAATGAGCTGACGCTGCCTGTGAATGCCGGGTTCGTCTCGACCAGCGCCACCGCGCATCGCCGCATTCCGAACACCGTGGCGGATGTCTCGGTCGGCATCCAGACACAGGGCGCCGACCCCACCTCTGTGTCGCGTGACCTGGCCCAGCGCTCGCAGACATTGCTGGACTGGCTGCGCGGACAGGGCGCCGAGCGGCTGGCCACGGACCAGATCTCCTTTCAGCCGCAGACGCACGAAGAAAAGAGCGGCCAGCAGAAGATCGTCGGCTACACCGGCACCACATCTGTCAGCTTCCGCACCACGCCGGAGAAGGTCGGCGCGATCCTCTCCGGAGTGCTCGATCATGGCGCGAACACGATCCAGCAGACCAGCTACGGGCCTAAGGAAGAAGAAGCAGACAGGGTCCGCAAAGAGCTGGCGCAGGAAGCGACCCGCACAGCCGTCGCGCAGGGAACGGCTGTCGCAGAGGCGGCTGGAACGCATGTGATTGGTGTGCGCGAAGTCAACGTCGAACCGAGCGGCATCATCCGGCCCATGCCGATGATGCGTATGCAGGCCATGTCAGTGAATGCTGCGCCTCCACCGCCGATGGCAACGGAGGCGGGCGAGCAGGATATCTCCGTGACCGTTTCGGTGAAGCTCACAGTGAGCCGCTAGACAACGCCGACCTGAGCCGGGCTCCTCAAATTGCGGCCACTCTTGTCCGCTTTTTCTGCTGCTAGCCTGAGCTTTGGTCCCCCCGATTCCAATCACGCGAAGGCAGGCGATTCAGCTCACAGGCGTGATGGCTATCCACGCCATGATCCCGCTCGCCGCGCAGCAGCCGGATTATTCGCTCGATATCGCACCATTCACGATCGAGGCTTCGGCGCGCCATCACTACAAGACCACAGCCTACAACGGGAGAGTCCCCGGCCCTCTCTTGCGCGTGCGGGAAGGTCAGACCGTCACAATTGATGTGCACAACCACTCGTCACACGAGGAGGTGGTGCATTGGCACGGACTGTTTCTGCCTTCGCAGATCGATGGCGCGATGGAAGAGGGCACCCCCACTATTCCGCCAGGCGGCAAGGCCCGTTACACATTTACGCCACGACCTGCCGGACTGCGCTGGTACCACACGCACATGCCGGCCGGTAACGATGCGAGCCGGGGCCTTTACAGCGGCATGCACGGACTCCTTCTCGTCGAGCCGCGCAGTGACCCCGGTCGCTACGATCAGGAGGCTTTCGTGGTGCTGCACGACCTGGGCGGCCAGTTTTTGGCCAGTGACGATGGGTCGATGAATCCGAGCTACGACACCGCTACCATCAATGGACACGTCATGGGCTCCGGGGAACCGTTGCGCGTGCGGTCCGGGCAGCGCATCCTCCTCCACATCCTGAATGCCAGCCCGACCGAAGTGCATTGGATCGCCTTTGCCGGCCACGCAATGCAGGTCATCTCGCTGGATGGTAACCGGGTGCCGCATCCGAAAACCGTCGCCATGGTGCGGCTCGCGCCCGCCGAACGAGCAAGCGTGATCGTCGAGCTCAACAATCCTGGCCTCTGGATCCTGGGCGAAGTTCGCAAGCACGTGCAGGCCGCCGGCATGGCGATTGCCGTCGAGTACGCTGGCAGCGCGGGAAAGCCGCAGTGGCAGCAGCCGCAGCAACTCATCTGGGACTACTCGCAATTCGCCGATGCTGATACTTCCGGAGCTCCGCTGGACGCAACGGAGATTCCGCTCGTCTTTACCTCGAAATTCGCCGGCCATGGCGCGTTGGACCACTGGGCCATCAATGGCAAGTCGTTCCCCGATACCGATAGCCCCACGCTCACCGAGGGGCGGCGCTATCGTCTTATCTTCTGCAACCACAGCAAAGACGATCATCCCGTGCATCTGCATCGTCACAGCTTCGAGGTGGTGCGCATCGCCGGCAGTCCGCGTCTTCGCGGACTAATCAAAGACACGGTCGTCGTCGCTGCGGGCACGGAGGTCGAAGTCGAACTGATCGCCGACAACCCTGGCCCAACGCTCTTCCACTGTCACCAACAGGACCACATGGACATGGGTTTCATGATGCTTTTCCGTTATGCGTAACAGCAGTTCGCGATGTCGGCGTTGGCGAGTGTGGGTCGGCCTGTTAATGATCTTCTTCAGCCTTACTGTCCTGCGCGCGCACGCGCAGGGCAATTACGAGATCCAGGTCTACGGCGCGGCCACGGTGGCACCGCGCACCACCATGGTGGAGTTGCACTCCAACTTCACTGCCCAAGGCCAACTCCACGAGATCAACGGCGTCTTTCCAACCAATCACCAGCAACACGAGACGGTCGAAATCACGACTGGCATTAGCAACTGGGCAGAGGTGGGCTGGTACATCTTCACCAGCGCGCAGAATGGTCACGGAGTGCAATGGGTTGGCGATCACATTCGGCCGCGCGTGCGCGTGCCGGACTCATGGCATTGGCCGGTCGGCGTAAGCCTCTCCACGGAGATCGGCTATCAGCGTGCGGTCTACTCGCCGGACACCTGGACGTGGGA
>DASZGZ010000136.1:0-4118 GCA_035938355.1 Acidobacteriaceae bacterium | reverse complement strand
TACGGAGCAAGGCTCGATCTCGAAGAGCTTCGTCCCGACCTTGCTGGTATTCAAGCGATCGCTGTCACGGGCAAGAGCCAGAAGCTCAGCGTCAACACCGGAGTTTCCCCATCGCTTGCCTTCACGCCCGATGACGGCTCCGCCGATCTCGCCCTTCATCCCGAAGATGTGGTGACCATTCTCGATCCCACGCCGCTGCCGCTCGACGCAGCAGGCGCCGTGCCTGAGTGGGCGAGCGACGGTACGCAACGCAACCTGCGCGTACTCGACGCAAACGGCCGAACAGGCACCATCAAGAAGACGCGGCTATCCGATTTCACTCTCGCTTTGTCCGCCAGCAGCGATCCTCTGATACAGGAGTTCGCCCTCGTCTCGGCTGTCTCTATCGTCACCAAGCCTTACCCGCACACGCAGATTCTGCTCAAATCGAGTTTGTTGAACTGCCACGACCGCAGCGTGACCACCGTAAATGCCAATGTCGGACTCGCTACGAATGGTGCCTCTGTAAGCGAGATCATGGGCAGCGGATCGGCGGCAACGCCCAATCAGAAGTTCAATCTGAAGCAATCGCCGCTTACCTTCGTCCAATCGCCGACGCCCACCGGCAGGCTCCGCACACTGCAGGTGACGGCGAACTCTGTGAAGTGGAGCGAGGTGCCAAGCCTTTACCAGCAGGGGCCGGCGAGGCAGGTCTTCGCCACACTGAATCAGCCTGGAGGCGGCACGACGGTTCTTTTCGGCGACAACGTCGAGGGCGCCACGCTTCCCACGGGGCAGAACAATATTCAGGCGAACTACCGCATCGGTTCCGGAGTGGCAGGTAATGTTGGCGCAGGGTCCATCACGACGCTCATCGACCGGCCGCTGGGAGTGAGCGGAGTGAACAACCCGACAGCTGCGACCGGAGGCCAGGATCCGCAATCCGTCGACGACATACGCTCGGATGCGCCGCTCTCCGTTCTTACACTGGGCCGCGCTCTTTCCATCACTGACTATCAAAATTATGCGAGCACCTTTGCCGGCATCGCCAAGGCCTACGCCATCTGGATTCCGAGCGGTCCGGGACGCGGTGTCTTTCTCACCGTGGCTGCCGCTGGTGGATCGGCTCTACCGCCCGGCAATCCCACGCTCGGCAATCTGATCACGTCGCTGCACGACTACGGCAATCCGCTCATCCCGATCTACGCTGTGTCGTTTCTCGAGACGCTCTTCAGTCTCGAAGCCGATATCGCCTACGACCCCGCCTACGATCAGACAGCGGTTCAGGCTGCCGTGCTGCAGGCGCTGCGCCAGAACTACAGCTTCGCTGCGCGCAGTTTCGGCCAGGGAGTTGCGGACGACGAGGTCTCGGCTTTTATTCAGGCAATTCCCGGCGTGATTGCCGTGAATGTAAAGAAGCTCAAGGCCGGAGCCACCAGCGCCGGCGGCGATCTTACGAGCGGCGCGTGGTCTGTCTTTGCCTATAACAACTGGCTTTCGCAGCTGGTGTCGATCAGCCGTCCCTGTTCCGGCTCGCCCACGCGGATCTGTCCTTACCTTCCGGTGGCGAACCCGACGGCACTGCCGTCCCCAGCGGAGATCCTCGTTCTCGATCCGAATCCCAAGAGCGTCGTGCTGGGGGTGATGGCATGAGCTTTGAGTTGTTCAATCTGCTGCCTGCGGTCTACAGAATCCGCGATGCGCAACTTGCACAGTCGCAGCCGCTGCTGACACCCGCGGAGACCGCTCAGCTGCGCGCGCTCCAGGCGCTGCTGCCGCCGCTCTCCTCCGACCAGCAGGCGCAGTTGGAAGCGCTCGCGGCGAAGGCGTCTCGCGGACCGTTGGAATCGCTGCTGATGGTGATCCAGGAGCAACTCGGTATCGTCGCGGAGGATCTGGATCAACTTTACGACGATCAATTTATCGAGACATGCGCGCCATGGGTGATCCCATACATTGGCGATCTGATTGGCTACCAGGCGGTGCAGGGAATTGCGCCTTCGATCAACAATCCCCGCTCCGAGGTAGCCGATACCATCTCCTTCCGCCGCCGCAAAGGCACTGTCTTAGTGATGGAGCAACTGGCGCGCGATGCGACCGCGTGGGGCGCGCATGCGGTCGAGTTCTTCCGCATCCTGGGCGATACGCAGTATATGAATCACATTCGCCTGTGGAATCACTACGCGCCGGACGTACGGCGCTGGGAGCCCGGCCTCTTTATCGACACGGGCTTTGACCGCACTTCGCATCGCATCGATGTGCGGCGCATCGCCTCGCGTCGCGGCCGCTACAACATCCAGAACATCGGCATCTTCCTGTGGTCGTTGAACACATACAGCATCACGCAGTCGCCCGCTGCGGTGTCGGCGGCTGACCCGCTTTGCCTGCGCTTCAATTCACTTGGCATGGACGTGCCCCTGTTCCATCGAGCGGTGTCGCAGGGTGAAGAGATTACCGCGGCTGCGCAGCCTGTCAACGTAGCCGACCGTCTACGCCGCCGCGTGTTGTGCGCGGATGTGCAGAAGGGAGTGGGCGCCGCGTACTACGGAGAAGGCAACAGCCTCGCCATCTATCTCGACAATCGGATTCTCAATCCATACGAGATCCAGGTGGCCGATCTCGCAGGAGCGGATGGCTCGTGGGTGAATCTGCCGGGTACGAGCAGTCTTTATCGTGCTGTTATCGATCCTGAGTTGGGGCGCCTCGCGGTGACGCCTTCTGCAACTGGCGCCATTCCGAAGGTGCAGGTGTCGTATCACTACGGCTTCAACGGCGACATGGGCGGTGGCGAATACGCGCGTACCTCCACCTTCACGGTAGAAAATGAAGCGGCAGTCTTTCCTTTCCCGGATACAGCCAGCACGGTGCGCTACACAACGCTGCAGGCTGCGATCGATTTTGCGATCGCGCAGTTTCCGGAGAACGGCGAGGCGGCAGTCGAGATCGATGCCAGCCGTACCTATCCGGAGACGGGCACGTTGGCCCTCACGGTCGATCTGCCGGCCGGCACCACGCTCGAACTTCGGGCCGCGGACGGCGCGCGTCCCACGCTGTTGCTCAGCGGAGAGATCAGCGTCTCCGGCGCGGAATCGAGCAGCTTCTACATGAATGGCCTTCTGATCGCCGCGGACCCGGGGATGGCGCCCGGCACTCCTCTGCCCGCTGCTCTCATGCATGTACCTGCGCAGAGACCTGACGACAGCGCCAACCATCTCGGTACACTCAACATTCAGCATTGCACCCTTGTGCCCGGCTGGTCAGTGGATTCCGCGGGAGCGCCGCAGTTTGGTTCCGATCCCAACCTGATCGTTGAGCCTTCCGGAGTCGAAGTCGTCGTCTCGAAGTCCATTCTTGGTGCCGTGAGAACCAGCCTGCTGGTGACCGTGCAGGTGGCAGACAGCATCATCGACGCCACCGATCGCACCCATGTTGCGTATGCCGCACTCGATAGCGTGAGCGGCGGTGGCGCGCTCACTCTGCTGGGATGCACGGTCGTCGGCAAGGTTCATGCGACGGTGCTATCGCTTGTTTCTGACAGCATCTTCTGGGGTGCGCTGACCGCCGGGGATACGTGGGAGACAGCGCTGATTTCGGACCGGAGGCAGCAGGGCTGCGTTCGCTTCAGCTTTCTTCCTGAAGGCGCGAGGACGCCGCGCCGATTCGAATGCGTGGAACAGGCGCTCGCTTCGCCGCAGCCCATCTTTTTTGCATTCCGCTACGCGCGTCCGGGATACCTCAAGCTTCTGGCCTCGACTCCCGATGTTGTTCGTAAAGGCGCGGACGATGGTGGCGAGATGGGGGCCTTTCACTTTGTGCTGGCTCCGTTACGGGAGATCGATCTGCGCGTGAGGATGCAGGAGTATCTGCCGGTCGGACTGGAATTCGGAGTCATTTACCAGAACTGACGGGCCACGCCACGAGACGACGAAGGAGCAACACTGGAGGCTGCGATGAGCTTTGACAACAGCCGGTTCACCTTTGATCCCCGGAAGAACTACTCCGGGGTTGTCATGGAGCAGGGTCGCGTCCAACTGGACTCCGATTGGAATGAGTGGCTGGCAGAACTCAACCGCCGCATTCAGGCCGGGACGCTCGACATGCTGGGCAGCGCTGTTTACCCTGCCACGACTCCGTACGCA
>DASZGZ010000135.1:0-1553 GCA_035938355.1 Acidobacteriaceae bacterium | reverse complement strand
GGCTTCGCGCTCATCCAGGGTTACGGCATGACCGAGACCACTGCGCTCGTCACCCTGAATCACCCTTTCCACACGGCGCGGGGCAGCATTGGCAAGCCGCTCGTGGGACGCGAGGTGAAGGTCGCCGAGGACGGCGAGATCCTGGTGCGCGGTGGCTCCATCGCCGAAACCGAGTGGCGCGCCGGGCAGGCACAAACGCGCACTGCGGACGAGGGCTGGCTGCGCACCGGCGATCTTGCGGCCCGCAATGCGGAAGGCGAGCTGGTGTTCGCGGGCCGCAAAAGCGACGTCATCGTGACCGCGGCCGGACTCAACGTGCACCCGCAGGACCTTGAAGCGGCCCTCGCCCGTCAGCCCGCCATCCGTGATGCGTGTGCCTTCTCCTTCGACAGCGGCGCCGGCCCGCAGCCAGCGGCGGCACTGCTGATGAGGGACCAGAGCAAGGCGGATGCTGCTGTTGCATCCGCGAACGCAGCGCTTGCCGACTACCAGCAGATACGCCGATGGCTGCTGTGGCCAGAACCGGACTTCCCGCGCACCTCGACGGGCAAGGTGAAGCGCCGCGATGTCGCAGCGCGGACGACACTCGCGTTCCATTCGAGTGGCGAAGTCAGCGGAGGCGACGATCCGTTGATAAAGGCACTCCGCGCGATCCCGGGCGCACGCGTAGAAAATATCTCCGATGCGAGCCGGCTTAGCGAGGACATCGGCCTCGACAGCCTTGGGATGGTCGAGCTACAGAGCGCGCTCGAACAGCAATTCGCCGTCGAGATTCCCGAAGACGCATGGCAGCATGCTCGCACGGTCGGCGATCTGCGCGGGTTCATCGCTCCCGCGGGAAGAATTGCCGAGGCTGTGGTCGGCGGTGCCGCGACCATGCCGCCCACATCGACTCCTGTTAGCGCCCCGGCCGCTTTCGACGACACGATCTATCCGCGCTGGCCGTGGAGCGCACCGATCCGCTGGCTGCGCATTGCCTTCCTCGAGTGCATTTCGATCCCGCTCACACACCTGCTGCTCAGGCCGCGCGTCGAGCGGCTGCAAATCCAGGCACCGCGCAGGCCAATGCTTATCGTGGCCAACCACATCACCGCCTTCGATCTTCCGCTGGTCCTTGCTGCATTGCCTGCGGCCACTCGGCACAAAACGGCGGTTGCGATGGCCGGTGGTCTGCTCACGGGCTGGCGTCACGCGCGGGCAGAGCGGCACGCATGGTTCCGGCTGCTCACGCCACTCGCCTATTGCGTTGTCACTGCGCTCTTCAACGTCTTCCCGTTGCCGCAGGGCCCCGGATTCCGGCGTAGTTTCGCGCACGCCGGAGCTGCACTGGACGAGGGAATGTCCGTGATTCTGTTTCCCGAAGGACGCCGCTCGGCCGATGCAACGCTTGCGGCGTTTCAGTCCGGGATCGGTCTGCTGGCTCGCGAATCAGCGACACCGGTGCTGCCGGTTGCACTGATCGGACTAGGAGAGATCAAGCAGCGCAGACAACGCTGGTTCCGGCCGGGCACTGTGACGATTCGCGTTGCTGATCCGATGACCATGAAGTCCGG
>DASZGZ010000134.1:0-8251 GCA_035938355.1 Acidobacteriaceae bacterium | reverse complement strand
AAGCCGGTAGCGCACATACTCCTGCCCCACCAGGAAGAAGAGCTTCTGCCTCGACGTGTTGAAGTGCCCCGGAATATAGACCGGTCCATTCAGGTTCCAGCCGAACTGGTTGTAGCGGAATGCTTCCGGATGCCCGGCAATCGTCGGATCGGGCGAGTTGTTGCGTTGCCAGGTGTTCGCGTTGAAGAACGAATTCCGCAGATATTCGAATGCCGCGCCATGGAAGGTGCTGGTGCCGCTCTTCGGAATGATGCGGACCTGTCCGCCGGAGGTCCGCCCGTACTCGGGCTGATATCCCGTCGTCAGGATCTGGACCTGTGAGGTAGAGTCCACATCCGCCACACCCACGCTGTTGTTGTTCGACCGGGTGCGCACCATGGGCGCACCGTCAAACGTAAGCAGATTCTCCTCCGACCGCGAACCATTCACGTAGAGCGTGTTGTCGAGAGAAAAGTTGAAGGACGACATCGGCGCATTGCGCGTAACGCCGGGCTCCAGTTGCGAAAGATAAAGCGGATTACGCCCATTCAGTTGGATCGACTTCACCTGCTCCGCTGTGACCAGTTGACCCACCGAAGCCGACTCCGTTTGCAGACGGTTCGCGTTCGCCTGCACCGTCACCGTGGTGCTGGCGCTTCCCGATTTCAGCGACACATTCAGCTGTGCGCCGATGCTGGGATCCACATGGGTTCCCTGCTGCACCGCAGTCTGAAAACCCGGCGCTTCCACAGTGACCGTATAGCTGCCGGACGGCAGATTGGTCAGCGTGTACGCGCCAACGCTGTTGCTGCTGGCGCTCCGCATCTGGCCAGTAGCATCGTTCCGTGCCATCACTTGGGCGTTGGGAACAACAGCGCCCGTCGGATCTGTGACGGTACCGGAGATCGACGATGTATCGGATTGTGCCAGCGCCTGCGTTCCGGCAACGACGAGAGGAACAGTGGGGATGAGTGCAGCGAACAGGAGGGCCCTGCTCGCGGCGCGGAAGTTAGGCATGGGGGAGCCTCCGAGCTGCGAGTAATGTTTTGGGTGCGTATCCCGTTCACATCGCAAAATCTGGGAACGCTACCACGGCTCCCCTTTTTAAGTGCGCTGCCTGTGTACTGTCAAGGCATCAGGTGAAATTAAAGTTACATATTCGTTATTAATATTTATAGGCAACTACTGATTTGCCAGTTGCATCAGGAATTTGTTATTTCGCACGCGGATGCGTGCGGTCGTACACCTCAGCCACCTGCCTCACCGTCAGTTGCGTGTAGCGCTGTGTGGTCGACAGCCGCTCATGCCCCAGCAACTCCTGGATGGCTCTCAGATCCGCGCCCTCTTCCAGCATGTGTGTGCCAAAGGCATGCCGCAGCGTGTGCGGATGCGTCTCCGGAGCCATGCCATGTGCCAGAGCCATACGTTTCACAATCCGGCCTACGGAGCGCGTCGTCAGCCGCCCGCTCCCCTTCACTCGAGCGCTCAGCAGCAGCGCGTCGCTCTGCTTGCCAGCCCCCGCCAATCGCTCGCTGCGCTCCGGCAGATACGCGCGGATTGCCGCCGCAACCGCATCGCCAAAGGGCACCAGCCGCTCTTTCGCGCCCTTGCCGCGCACCAGCAGCGTTTCCGCTGCCCATCGAATGTGCTTAAGGTCCAGTCCCACCAGCTCCGCGTTACGGATGCCGCAGCCGTACAGCAGCTCAAAGATCACCGCGTCACGCGCCGGCCACGACGACGCCTCCTCATCCGCCGCATCTTTGCTATCGAGTGCGCGGTTCATCTGCTCGATCGTCGGCACGCGCGGCAGGTGCTTCGGCAGCTTCGGCGTCGCTACCAGCGCTGCCGGGTTCTGCGGAACGTGCCCCATGCGTGCCAGCCACTTGAACCACGACCGCACAGCAGCAAGCGCCCGCGCCGCAGAGGCCTTCGACAATCCGCGCCCGTACAACTCCGCAAGATAAGCGCGGATGTGCAGATGCTCAATGCGCCGGATATCGCAGCGCTCACCGAACTGCTTGGTCAGATACGCAACGAACTCGGCCAGCTCGCGCTCATAGGCGCGCAGCGTATGCGCAGAGGAGCCGCGTTCACTGCGCAGCATCGCAAGATAGCCTTCGCGCAGGCTCACCAGCGAGTCTTTCATTCCGCACTCCGCGTTGCCTTTGCGCGAGCCCGAGGATGATGCGCGCGATGCACCGCCTTCAGGCGGTCGATGGCGAGGTGCGTATACACCTGCGTGGTCGCAATGTCGGCATGGCCCAGCAGCGTTTGCACCGTGCGCAGATCGGCTCCATGCCCCACCATGTGGGTCGCGCAGCTATGCCGCAGCATGTGCGGGCTCGCGCGTCCCCCGGAGCTGCGCTTCACCAGCTCCCAGATCCAGCCGCGCGTCAGCGTCCTTCCCTGCTGCGATAAAAACAAGCCACCGCCGCGGTTGCCTTTATCGAGCATCGGCCGCCCGCGCTCTAGGTACTCCGTCAGCGCCTCGACCGCAGCGCGCCCCAGCGGCACTACGCGCTCCTTGTCTCCCTTGCCGCGCACAAGCGCGCGGCCGGCGTCCAGCTGCAGGTCTTCGACCCGCAGCCCCGTCAGCTCAGAGACCCGCACTCCGCCCGCATACAGCAGTTCCAGAATCGCGCGATCGCGCAGCGCCACCGCATCGCCCGTCGCGCCCGTCGCTGCTACCGTTGTCGCATCCAGCATCTCGGCGGTCTCACTCTCCGCCAGCGCCTTGGGCAGCACCTTCCATGCCTTGGGCGATTCGATATTCACCGTTGGATCATGCCGGATGCGCTTGTCCAGCAGCAGCCATTTGTAAAACCCGCGCAGGCACGAGAGCTTCCGTGCCACCGAGCGCGCCTCAATCTGGTGCCGGTGCAGATGCTCCAGAAAACCCGCGACCTCGCGCTGCTGCGCCGTCTCGAACACCGCATGCGTGCCCTCCAGATACTCGGCAAACATCCCCAGGTCGCGCCCGTAAGCCTCGCAGCTCAGCGGACGCAGCCCCTTCTCCACCCGCAGGTAGAGCAGGTACTCGCGCAGGAGCGCCATGTTCGAAGCAGCCGCCACGGTTTCATTATCGGTTCTGTGCTTGCAGCCGTCTCATATCGCGAAGGTCGGGGAACCTAGTTCGGCAGTGGCACTCTGGATTTTTGCCAGAAGATGCTAAGTTCTATTGTCACCATGATGCCGACCAGTACGGACAACGATCTCACCGCATTCCATCAATGGCGACGCCTCCGCAACTGGTTACTGTGGCTCTTTCTTCCGGGTGTTTTCCTCATTTCAGGCGCAATATTGTGGCTCACTCACTGGGGATTTTCACTCCTGCTTGGCGTCGCGGCCTGGATGGTTAGCTATGCCTACGTCGCATATCGCGTTCAAAGATGGCCTTGTCCCAATTGTGGCAAGCCGGTGATGAAAAAGGGAGCGTTTCGCAACGATTTCACCTCCCGATGCCTGCACTGCGGCTTTTCTCTTAAACGTAGGCAGATTGTTGAGTATTTCCTTTGAATTGGGCGGTCAGCGTAACGCTTCAACATTGCCGGCCGTTTAGATCTTCTGCCGCTTCCATCGCCCTTGCTTGAAGAGCAGCATCATCGCAATAACCATGAACAATTCGGCGAATACTACCGACAAGAAGACACCGTTCTCCGCCAACCGAGTCCTGTGCGCCAGCAGCCATGCCAGCGGCAGCTCCAGTATCCAGAAGCCCACCAGGTTCACGAGTGTCGGCGTGAGTGTGTCGCCCGCACCATTGAAGGCCTGCATCATCACCATGCCAAACGCATACGCAATGTTCCCGCAACTGAATATGCGTAGCGAATTGGCCGCAATGTGCGCGACCGCAGGATCCTTGGTGAAGATACTTACGACGGGCGACGCGAACAGAAAGAACACAACGCCTACCGACCCGAGGAAGATCATGTTCCACAAACCGGTGCGCCACACGGAGGTCTCCGCGCGTTCCGGCTGGCCCGCGCCCAGGTTCTGTCCCACCAGCGTTGCCGCCGCATTGCTCAGCCCCCACGAAGGCAGCAGGATGAAGATGATGATCCGAATCCCAATCGTGTATCCGGCCAGCGCCGACGCACCGAACGCGCTCACGATGCGCACCAGCCCGATCCAGCTCGCCTGTGCGATCAGGAACTGCAGAATGCCCGTCCATGCGACGCGGATCAGCCGCAACATCACGCCCAGGTTGAGCCGCATCTGGTGCACCCCGATGCGCATCCGCTCCGTCCCGCGCGCCAGCCGGTAAAACTGGTACAGCACGCCGATGCTGCGGCCGGTAAAGGTCGCCGCCGCGGCTCCCGTCACGCCTAGCCGCGGAAACGGCCCCCAGCCGAAGATCAGGCACGGATCCAGCGCCAGGTTGATGATGTTCGACACCCAAAGCAGCCGCATCGCCACCGCCGCATCGCCCGCACCGCGAAAGATCGCGTTGTTCAGAAACAGCAGCAACAGCACCCCGCCGCCACCCAGCGCAATGCGCGTGTAACCCGAGCCAATGGCCACAATCGCCGGCGTGCCGCCCGCCAGTCGCAAGAGTTGCGGTGCAAACATCGTGCACGGAATCGCGATCGCCACCGAGATAGCCAGCGACAGCAGAATGCCCTGCATCGCGCCGATCGCCGCGCCCTCCGGGTCCTTCTCCCCGATACGCCGCGCCACCATCGCGGTCGTCGCCATTCCCAGTCCCAGCCCGATCGCGATGATAAGGGTGAGCATCGACTCCGTCAGCCCGACGGTCGCAATCGCATCCGGCCCCAGACGCCCCACCCAGAAGATATCCACCACCGCAAACAGCGATTCCAGCACCATCTCCAGCACCATCGGGATCGCGAGCAGGATGATGGCGCGGTTCAGGCTCCCGGTGGTGAAGTCGCGGTGCGATCCGCGCAGCGCCTCGCGCACCGCCTGCCAAAAGGTCGGTTGCGCCAGCTCTTGTTGTGCTGTCTCTGGTTGCAAAATCTGGCTCGCTTTCCTGTTTCAAACACCCTGGTGAAGGGACGGCGACAAACTGCTGCTGTCTTAAGCAGACAACACGACCGCGGGCGGATTGGTCTACACCTTCAGGAAAAATCTGCTCTATCGGCCGCCCGAGGGATCGGCGGAGCTGGCCGTATCCAGATCTACAAATCCAGACGGACCGTGGTAAACGCCGGGAGCGTAGCAGTGGTTGTCCTCTGCATAATTCTTCGGACATCCACCCGTAAACTCCGGACGCCGCGGCGATAACGCGTACTGCCACACCACCGCATCCGGTAATCCCAGCGATGCAGAGGGCAGCCGCGGCTTGCTCTCAATTGTGCAGCCCGGCGAAGGCGGGCACTCGTCCCGCGCCACCCACAGCGGAATCTTCCATGACCCGGCCTGCCGCTCAATGTCCTGCGCGGTTGTGATCGTGCCGCCCTTGCCGTCGTCCACCGGCAGCCCGGAGCAGTACACGCCCCCACGCCAGCCCGCGCGGCGCACGGCATCTACCCACGCCAGCACATAGGAGAGCTGCTCCGGCAGCAGCCGTCCGCCCTCCTCCTGGTCAAGAAAGATCAGCGCGCCCTCGGGAAATCCCTCACGCGTCGCCGCCGCCACGGCAGCATCTGCATCGCTCTGCCCCAGTGACGTCGCGTCCTTCCCCTTTAATTCCTTATCCAGACGCCCATTCCACAGCACCACAAAGCCGAAGCCGCGCTCCCGCAGCAGACTCCGCTTGCCCGCCCAGGTGTTCGTCTTCTCCCCGGGAGGCGCATTCAGCCAGTAGCTCGTGTAACTGAAGGACTTGTGCAGCGCGCCCAGCAGCGAGTCGCCGGGATAATCATTGCGGTCCATGCCGTTGAAGGCCTGCCCCCGCGCCGCCCCATTCACCATCATCGCTACGGCCAACAACCAAATACTTGCCCGCGCATGTTTCCTGCCGCACTGCGGCGAGAAGATGCACTTGCCAAAGCCTTTCCTGCAAGAAAAGCCACCAGAGCTTTTGCTGGCCTGTCCACACCAACAGGAAGAATGCTCCCGCATTCGGCCCCCTCTCGTTCTCCTGCTATTTACAAGCGTCTCCTGGCTAACCCTTTATCATGGAAGCAGGAGCAAGCTTGACCCTGACTCTACCTGCACATCTGTCCGCCAGCGACTTCCACCGCATAGTTCTCGCGCTGGCGCCCCGCGTTGCCGTCTTCGATTGCGACGGCACCCTCTGGAGCGGCGACGCCGGCTATGACTTCATGCTCTGGTCCATCAAGACCGGACTCGTCTCCCGCAATGCCGCCGACTGGATCGATTCCCGCTACCGCCTCTATCTCACCGGCGACATCTCCGAACTCGCTATCTGTGGAGAGATGGTGCAACTCTACACCGGCCTCGAGGAAACCGAGCTCCGCCGCGCTGCCGCCACCTTTGTCCGCACCCAGGTCAGTCCCAACATCTTTCCGGAGATGGAGCGCCTGGTCGCCGACCTGCGCGCCGCCGGCTGCGAAATCTGGGCCGTCAGCTCCACCAACAACTGGGTCATCGAAGAGGGGGTTCGCGACTTTGGCATTCCGCCTGAGCGCGTCCTCGCCGCCCGCGTCGCCGTCATCGATGGGCTGATCACCAGCACGCTCGTCGATGTCCCCACGGACGAAGGCAAAGCGCTGTCGCTCCAGCGTGCGGACCGCGCGCGTCCCGACGCCGTTTTCGGCAATTCCATCCACGACGCCGCTATGCTCGCGCTGGCCCGCGCACCCTTCGCCGTCAATCCCACACCGGCGCTTGTTGAAATCGCCGCCGAGCGCAACTGGCCGGTCTTCATTCCCGCAGCCATCGCCGGCGGAGCCCGCTAGGGCACCATGCCAGTGCCCGCAAACCCCGGCCTGCGCATCGCTGCCCTGCAGCCCAGCATCAGCATCATCCTCGATCGTCTTGGCGCGCTCGATCAGCTCGTCGCCTGCACCCGCTATTGCGTGGAAGCTGTGCCCGCGCTGGCCCAGCGCTCCATCACCGTCGTCAAGGACTCCTGGTCCTGCACCACGGACGAAATCCTTGCCGCGCGTCCCAACCTTGTCCTCGCCTGCGTGCCCTATCGCATGGAGTCGCTCGCCGCCCTGCTCAAGTCCGGCTGCCCGGTCGTCTCCCTCGCGCCCCACACGCTCGCCGACATCTACGCAGACATCCGCCTCATCGGCTCCATCGTGCACCGCGTTGACACGGCAGAATCGCTGATCGATGAAATGCAGCGGGAGATTGCAGCAACGCGCACTCGTACCGCCAGCGATGGACTGCGGCCCGTCGTCTATTGCGAGGAATGGGGCAAGCCGCTCATCCACTCGCAGCCCTGGGTCGCGGAGCTGGTCGAGGCCGCCGGCGGACAATTTCTTGGCGACGCGGCGAAGCAGACCACTGCGGATGCCGTCGCCGCTGCCGATCCCGACGCGATGGTCTTCTGTTGGTGCGGCGCAGGTGATCGCGTGCCCCTTGAGCGCGTCATTGAGCGGCGAGGCTGGCTGCACCTGAACGCTGTGCGCCAAGGCCGGATCTTCTGCATTGCAGACGAGTGGCTCAACAGCCCCGCGCCTAGCATTCTGCTCGGCTTGCGGGCCCTGGCGGCAGCGCTTCATCCCTCCCGTTTCGATCTAAAAGATCAGCCTCGCAGTTTCCATACAGTCGCGGGCGCTCAAATTACCATCTAGGGATCAAGGTGACCGAAGAACAGCACAACAAGGATGCCGCGATGGCATCGAGCGTCGACGGATCCCCCGAAACGCGCAACGGCGCGCGAAACGACCTGCGCCACGAGAACAAGACGGTGCGGCCCGTCGCCGCTGCGCTCATACTGCGCGGTGACGAGGTGCTCATCTGTCAGCGCCGCCCAGACCAGCCGCTCGGCTCCAAGTGGGAGTTCCCCGGTGGAAAAATCGAGCCCGGCGAGACTGCTGAGGAGGCTCTGCGCCGCGAGCTCCGGGAAGAGCTCGGCATCGACGCCACCATCAGCACACGTGTCGCGCATCTCCGTCACAACTACCGCAGCGGCGGTGCCGTCGATCTGCAGTTCTTTCTCGTCCGGGAATACAGCGGCAACGTCGCCAATCTCATCTTTCAGGACGTCCGCTGGTGCCCGTTGCGCATCCTGCCCGAGTACGACTTCGTCACCGCCGACCGCAATCTCGTCCGCGACCTGGCCGCCGGCAAACTGCTGTAGTTCGCAACTCCACACTCCTCGTCATCCCGGCCGAAGTAGAAGGATCTGTTTAGCCATTCGCAGCCGACACCAGGCGTGAGCGACCAAAGAGAG
>DASZGZ010000133.1:0-4033 GCA_035938355.1 Acidobacteriaceae bacterium | reverse complement strand
GCTCTGCTTCCAAGTAAGAAAACAGCGCAGGAAACTGGCTCACCCCTACGAAACCGGCACATCCTCTTTCACCCGCCGCGCAAACGCCTCCCGATACCAGGCCACCGTCCGCTTCAGCCCTTCCTCGAAGCCCACCAGCGGCTCGTACCCGAACGCTTCCCGTGCCGCTGAGATGTCCGCCTCCGAATCCGTGATGTCGCCCAGCCGCGGCGGCCCATACTGTGCAGAATGGGGAAAATCCAACAGACGTGCCAGAATCCCATAGGTCTCGTTCAGTGTGTGTCGCCCACCGCACGCCACGTTGAAGGTCCTGCCGCCGATCTTCTCCTTCGGCGCAGCCGCGGCCAGCAGATTCGCCGACACCGCATTCGCAATGTAAGTGAAGTCCCGCCCCTGCTCGCCTGTCCCGAAGATCGTCGGCGTTTCTCCGCGCATCATCTGCAGGATGAACTTCGCCATTACCCCGCTGTACGGCGAATCCGGCGCCTGCCGCGGCCCGAAGATGTTGAAGTAGCGCAGACAGGCCGTTTCTATCCCATACACCTGCCAATAGCTCTTCATGTACAGCTCGCCCGTTAGTTTCTGCACTGCATAGGGCGCAATTGGTGCCGGCGTCATCGATTCGCGACGCGGCATCCCCGGCTGGTTTCCATATGCCGACGACGATGCGGCATAGATGATCCGCCGCACCCCTGTTGCGCGCGCCGCCTCGAGCAGCGTGAATGTGCCGTTGATGTTCGCGTCATGGCTCGGAGCAGGTTCTTTCACCGAACGCGGCACGGAAGGCAGTGCGCCCTCATGAAAGATGATCTCGACGCCGGCGCACGCCCCCCGCATCGCTGCCGCATCGCGCAGGTCGGCTTCGCGGAAGTCCATCTTCTTCAGAAAGGGCTCGATATTCGTGCGCCTCCCGGTGACAAAATTGTCCACCCCGCGCACATCCTCGCCGCGCTCCAGCAAAGCCTCCGCCAGCGCCGACCCGATAAACCCTGCCACTCCCGTGATCAGATATTTCGCCATGCCGCTCCTGGACCTGCATCATCAGCATACCGAGTCGCGACACCCGCCAATCATCTGCGCCGCAGCTTCTTCGCAGCCAGTGCCTCCGCCGTTTTCAGCGCATCCTGGGCATCCACCTTCACATCCGGTGTCACCCCAGTTCCTTCCCAGTCCGACTTGGAGATGGGATTGATCGGTCGAGAGTCCGGAACAATGATCGTGAAGCGCTCGTCGATACGGTGTGGCCCCGCAGGATGCGCGCCGCCGCCGGTCGTCTCCCCGATGAGCGTGGCGCGTTTGAGGTTCTTCAGGTCATAGCAAAACTCTTCGGCGCCGGAGAAGGTCTCCGCCGACGTCAGGACGTACACCGGCTTGTTCGCGAGCCGGTTTCCCGGAACCGGCGACTGCGTCCAGAACTGCTGTGTCCTGTCTTGGGTGCGATTGTAGATATCGTTCAGGTGTGTGCGCTTGTCGAAGAGGTAGCTGGCAACCCACGCGACCAAATGCGGATCGCCGCCGTGATTCTCCCGCAGATCGAAGATGAGTGCATCCGACTGGTTGAGCGAAGCCATCACCCGAGCCACCGTGGATCGACATAACGACGCTTCAGGAAACCCGTCGAACTTCACATAGCCGATGTCGTGGGCAAGAGTCGTCACCTTCCTGAAGGTGCAGTTGCCGCGCAACATGTCATTGCGATAACGTGCCCGTTCCGCGGTCGATGGTCCCAGACTTGTGGGCGAGCCCTGCGGCTGGTAGACCATTCGCAGATGCTTGTCGTGGCTCACCTCCCGCATCTGCATCGTCAGCAGACTTGCAAACATCTGCCCATCCGTCTCCGCATCGTCATCGCCGCGATGCTCATGCATCAGAAGCGCGTCCGCCATCTTCTGCCCAACATCCGGGAAGATGTAGAACTCCTTCAGTTCCGTAACTGCACCGTCGATCACGCGGCGACGCTCTGCCGCATCCACCTGGGGTGCCAGTATCGCGAGCGGAACTCCGGCACCAGCCACGGCTGCAGAAGCAGCGTCCAGTCCTGACGGCTGTCCCGATGACTGCGCAGAAGCCGATCGCCGCTCAGCGTCCGCATTTGCAATGGAGTTGACTGGCTCGCCGGGCGACACTCTTCCCGCAGCGCCGGCGCTCGTCCGCTCGGCGCTCTGTGGCGCCGCATCGTGCGATGGAGAGTGTCGCGAGGAAAATGGGGGACGCGCGCTATGGGCAATTGCAGATTCGGGCGGAAGATCGCCCACGCCGCCGTGCGGCAGCACCAGAAGCACTCCCAGAACAAGAAAGGAGATCAAAGATCCGGCAAGCAGCGTCGCCGGACGCGGTGCGTCGGTCTCGAGCACGCGGAAGGAGGGCACGAAGACGCCCATATCGCACTCCCGAACAGCCATCCAGACAATTCTGTTCTGACTACGAGATGATACTCACTCGCGAATACGATCTGCTCGCCGCATACTGACAAAGCAGCGATCTTCGAACCGGACGGATGCACGCATGTGTTTTTCAGCCACCGCGAACTTCGTAGGCAGCGGGGCCCTCGCCGCCGTCGGCGTCATCACCCTGACCCGCGTCCGGCACCGCCGAGAGCTCCTCTTCGCATCGCTCCCTACACTCTTTGCCGTGCATCAGTTCATTGAAGGATTCGTTTGGCTCGGCCTCGACGGAATCCTCTCGCCCAGGGTCACGAACGACATGGCAGCGGCCTTCATGCTCTACGCCCAGGGTTTGCTCCCCTTCCTCCTTCCCCTCAGCGTGCTGCTCTTTGAGCCGGACAAACGCTCTCGCCGGCGCATGCGCCCATTCCTTCTGCTCGGCACCTTGACCACGCTCTATATTCTCTGGGCACTGACAGCCTATTCGACTGAGGTCTTCGTTCGCGGCAACAGCATCGTCTATCTCAACCCCGCCACCAACAACACCGCCGTCGCCATCCTCTATGTCATCGCCACCTGCGGCTCACTCCTCTTCTCCAAGATCAAAGACATGGTGATCTTCGGCATCGCCAACGTCGTCATCCTGCTGGTCGTGATGGCTGTCAAGAGCTACGCCTTCACTTCATTGTGGTGCGCATATGCAGCCGTCGCAAGTGTCATCATCCTCGCGTACTTCTGGAAGAGCCACTCCAGCCGCCCGTTTGCATACCTCGAAGCGATATGAATATCGCGCCGGATTGCTGGCCACACACGATGTCAGTTAGTAGGGGCAGGCTCCCAACTAAATCCCGGCCGACAAAAACGTCTATCATTTGAGATATGTCGGAGCTTGTTCAGCTTGGGACGGTGCCCTCGGCATTGCATCGTACCGCGCGCCCATCGCGGACCGTATTGTGGCTGCAGCTGGTCACCCTCGCCTGGATGCTGGTCGAGTGCGGCGTCTCGCTCTATGCGGCAAAGGTGGCGCACAGCGCGGCGCTGCTGGCCTTTGGCTCAGATAGCTTCGTTGAGCTAATGTCGGCATCCCTTGTGCTTGCGCAATGCATCCCGGGCATTACCATCGCAGAGCGGCGTGCCAATCGCATCGCGGGCGGTCTCCTCTTCCTTCTCGCTCTCGTGGTTGCGGCCACGGCGGTCGGCTCGATGGCACTGCGGGCGAAACCCCAAACGAGCCCAATCGGCATGGCAATCACGGTCGCGGCTCTGCTTGCGATGCCGGTACTCGCGTGGCTCAAACGCCGCGAAGCGCGGCGCACGCATCATACGGCGCTGGCGGCAGATGCGGTGCAGTCGGCCACCTGTGCGTATCTGGCAGGCATCACGCTTGCCGGCCTAGCCGTCAACGCCGTCTTCCACACCGCGTGGATTGACTCCGCCACAGCGCTTCTTGCGGTGCCGATCCTCCTCTGGGAAGGCCGCTCGGCGTGGCGTGGCCACACCTGCGCCTGCTGCTGAGCGCTGCTCATGGCCGCGCGCAACATCTCGCAGAACGCTAGACCAGCCGCCGTCCTGACGGTCGCAGTCGCTCTCTTCCTTGCCGCTGGTGCCTCATGTGTGACAGGAATCTCCCTGCTGTTCCCGCACTCGAT
>DASZGZ010000132.1:0-7845 GCA_035938355.1 Acidobacteriaceae bacterium | reverse complement strand
GAAGTCCTTGTCCTTGCGAATCGGTCCGCCAATCGCGCCGCCGTACTGCTGCCGGCTGTAATCCGGCTTCGGCTGATGGCCCTGTTCCGCGAAGTAGTTGTTTGTCTGGAAGGTCTGTGTACGGAAAAATCCATACGCACTGCCGTGGAACTGGTTGGTGCCGGATTTGGTTACGACATTCAGCGCGGCGCCCTCGCTACGACCATTCGCCGCGGAGAAGCGATTCGGGCTGATGATGAACTCCTGCACAGCCTCGAGCGGTAACTGCATCACCGCGCCGCCCACTGTGTTGTCCTTATTGTCGACGCCATTGACGGTGGTATTGGTGTTGCGTCCCGTAGAACCATTGACCGCGTAAACCGCGTAGCGGTTCTTCGTCGGATCGTAGCTGTCGACCTGCTTTACACCCGGAGCAAGGATCGCGAGGTTGGCGAAGTCGCGCCCATTCAACGGCAGCTCGGTGATCTGACGCGGCGTTACCGCAGTCGAAACATCGCTCTTTTCCGGGTCGACAAGCTGATTGTTCGCCTGCACCTGCACCGTCTCGCCGGTGCTGCCCGCTTTCAGCGGCACACTTGCGGCAGCTGTCGTTCCCACCAGCAGATCAATGTCTTTGATCTCGCCGGTAGCAAATCCCGGCGCTTCCACACGAATGCTGTAGTGGCCAACGGGGAGCAGATCGAAGCGGTACTCGCCCGCCGGTCCGCTCCTCGTCGTTCGTTGCGCATTCGTGCCTGTGTTCGTTGCTGTCACAACCGCGCCCACGATTGCGGCGCCGGAGGAGTCAGTGATCGCACCGGCGATTGCGCCGCTCGCTGTGGCCTGTGCATACAGCGGAGGTGTTGACAGGTTGAAAACGGGAAGTGCCAGCAGGGCTGCGGCCAGCGTGATTTTGAGACAGGGGTACCCACGTGCTTCCATCTGCGGTCTAACCTCGGAAAATAGAAAATTGTCGCCGGCTCTACGTGGAACCAGCTGTCTACGTCAAAGCGTTAAAAATCCGTTAAGAGATTTTGTGAATCATATGACAGCGTTTGGGATGTGTCTACCCGGAATGCTGACCATCGATTAAAAACTTGGACCGAAATTGGTAACCGTGGACGATTCCAATTTCGGCCAATTTGCCAGATTTCCATCTTTACGTTCGCGTCTGTAACAGCTCCCCAGAAAGAGGCTGAGGAGGCCGGCATGAGCCGCTCATCCATCCTTGCCTTCGTGAATGCCGCGCCTTTTTTTGCATCGAGCGAAGGCGTCGTCAGCCTCCAGCACTCCGCTGCTTTCCTCCTGCCTCTGTGTAGCCTCACCTACACCGGATCACCAGACTTGTTTCACCATCGCCACCAGTAGCGCGTCTTCGATGCGCGCCCGTAGACATTCGTAAGCGCGACACCTGCGAGCGACCATCTCAACCGCTTACGAAGCTCCGCCGGTTATCCACATATTTTTTTCCGCTGCCAAAAGCAGCCAGAATACCGGCCTGGATCGAATCCGGCCCGCTCACTCGTCGCCTCGCGTACACGATCGCTAGAATTGGAGCGTGCTGCCGCATACTCTACCCTTCGGCCAGACAAATGCCGCGGATTCGACGCCGGCCGATCCACTGGCTGGGCTGCCGGAGTCGCCCGCCGTCTTCTCGCTTGGCTTCGGCGAGCGCCGGGAACCCTACATCGCACGCACCACGAATCTGCGCCGGCGGCTGCG
Source organism: Acidobacteriaceae bacterium (assembly GCA_035938355.1). Classification (GTDB taxonomy): domain Bacteria; phylum Acidobacteriota; class Terriglobia; order Terriglobales; family Acidobacteriaceae; genus KBS-83. Next base: position 6,144 of record DASZGZ010000132.1, on the reverse strand, counting down.
ACGCATGCTCGCTCCCGAAGGCGCGCTCTCGCGCCGCATTCAGCTTCTCCACTTCGTACGCGAGATCTCCTGGGCGCCTTACGGCTCGGAGTTCGAAGCGTCGCTGCTGCTCTATCGCGAAATCGCAGCCACCGTTGGTACAAATGATTCGGCCACGGTCCGCAAACGGCTTCGCCTACGCCCGCCCGCGTATCTGCGCATGGCCATGGAGAACGACTTCCCCCGCCTCTTCGCGACCAACCGTTATGTGCGCAGCGCGGTCGACCGCAGTTTCGGCCCATTTCCCACGCGCGCCGCTGCTGAGCGAACCTGCGATGCATTGCTTGACCTCTTCCAGTTGCGCCGCTGCGTGGAAGATCTGCACCCCTATCCTGAGCATCCCGCCTGCCCGTACTTCGAGATGAAGAAGTGCCTGGCTCCTTGCAACCAAACCTGCACGCCGGATCGTCATCGCGCCGAAGCCGACGCCGTCTTCGAGACCCTCCGCACTCACGGTCGAAGCCTGCTCTCCTCGCTCGAGCGTGAACGTGCCACTGCATCAGAAGCTCTGGAGTTCGAGGCCGCGGCCGCGATCCACCAACGCTATGAAAAAGCCGAGACCGCATTGCGCGAGCTCCCGGAATCGGTGCGTCTGCTCTCTGAGCTTTCCGCCGTCATTGTGCAGCCCTCGGCCGATGCGGGCGAAGTGGCGCTCTTTCGGCTCACACGCCAGGGAGTCGGCGGCCCCATCGCCTTCGCGACCGTCGGCATGCGGCTGCACAACGAGCAGTCCGGCTCCTCGTCCCTCTATTCGCATCCCATGGCGCTCGCCGCAGTTCCACTGGAGCCCTCAGCTGCCGGCCCGGCCATCGACACGCTGGAAACCCGTCTGGAGAAGGCCCTCGCCTCACTCGACGCGATGTCGCCCTCCCGTCCCTCGACATCGCAGATCGAAGATCACCTCGCGCTGTTTACGCGGTGGTGCTTCCGCCCAGTCACGAAGCGCGCCGGTGAGGCGGTCTTCGCGGACCCAGGCGGGATCGTCCCCCCGAAACCCCTGCTGCGCGCCATCTCCCGGGTCGCCCGCGGGACAGTCGTCCCTGCGGCAGCCGTCTGAACGTCACCCCTGGCCGCTGATACACTGACCGCGTGGTTGAACTGTTACCCTCTATATTGTCGGCAGACTTTACCCGGCTCGGTGAAGAGGTTGCTGCGGCCGAGCGCGGGGGCGGGACCGTCATTCACGTCGACGTGATGGACGGCCACTTCGTGCCCAACATCACGCTTGGACCGCCGGTCGTGAGGTCTCTGCGCAAAGTCACAAAATTGCCCCTCGATTGCCACCTTATGATCGAGAACGCCGATGACTTCATTCCCGCGTTCGCGGAAGCGGGCGCTAACTGGATCGGTGTGCACTACGAAGCCTGTGTCCATCTGCACCGCACCATCCAGCACATCCGCGATCACGGTATGGAACCCGGGGTGGTGCTCAACCCGGCCACGCGCGTCGACCTGATCTACGATGTGCTCCCCATGCTTCACCACGTGCTGATCATGAGCGTGAATCCTGGCTTCGGCGGACAGAAATTTATCCCCTTCTCGCTGGACAAGATCCGTCGTCTTCGTGAGTTACGGGCGGAGAGAAACCTGAGCTTCCGTATTGAAGTGGACGGCGGGGTGTCCCACGATACGCTTGCCGCCGTAATTGAAGCAGGAGCGGAGCTGCTGGTCGCAGGGAGCGCCGTCTTTGACGGCGGCCATCCTGAGCGCAAGGCCCGTGAATTATTAGAGGCAGCTCGTTCAGCAGAGCTCGCCGCGGCACATTGAGCAGGCATCTGCCGCTATATGGCTGGAAGAGAAGGCCAACACGGCCTTTCGACGGGAAAAACCGCACTTCTCTGCTGGTGAACGAGCACGGGAGCGAGGGACCGCTCTAAAATGATCATAACGAGAAACCCACAGGCGAAATCGAGCGCACGCTGCCGGTGGTCTTTTGCCAACTCTCGAGGGATGTCGATGTCAATGAATCGGAGTTTTTCCGCCCGTCTGCTTGCTCTCAGCGCCACCGCCTGTCTTGCCGCCACGCTAGCCAGCGTGTCGGCGGGGGCCTCTCATGTGAAGAAGCCGAAGAAGGCCAGCCCCACGGATCCGCTGGCCGGCGTCACCTCCAAGCAGCCGGACAAGGAGCTCTTCGAAAAGGCGATGAACGCAATGAAGAAGGGCAAGTACGACGTGGCCCGTCTCGATCTTCAGGCGCTCCTCACCACGTATCCGGAATCCGAATACCAGATGCGTGCCAAGCTGGCCGTCGGGGACAGCTGGTACAAGGAGGGCGGCGCCGCCGCATTGCAACAGGCGGAGGCCGAGTACAAGGACTTCATCACCTTCTTCCCCAATCAGCCCGAGGCCGCCGAAGCCCAGATGAAGGTGGGCGACATCTACTACCAGCAGATGGAGAAGCCGGACCGCGATCCCACCAACGCGGAACGCGCCGAGCAGGAATATCGGCTGATGATCCAGCAGTATCCCGACTCCACCCTGGTCCCGCGTGCCAAGCAGCGTCTGCGCGAGGTACAGGAGGTGCTGGCGCAGCGCCAGTACACCGTGGGCTCCTTCTACGCCACGCATGAAAACTGGCCGGCAAGCATCGCTCGTCTGCAGACGCTCACCGACTCCTATCCGCTCTTCAGCAAGAGCGATCTCGCGCTGATGCAGCTCGGAGATGACTACGCATCCGAGGCGAATATCGCGTCGCACCTGAACATCAACGCCGCCGAGCGGGAGCGTTTGATCGCGGCCTACGATGACCGCGCGGCCGATTGTTATGCCAGGGTCGTTACACGGTATCCAATGGCGCCTCACGTGGAAGATGCGCGTGAAAAACTGATCGCGCTGGGCCGGCCGGTGCCGGAGCCAACCCAGACCCAACTGGCAGAGAGCGAGGCTGAGGAGCAGAGCCGCGCCAACATCAAGTTGAAGGACCGCGCCATACTGCTGGTGAAGCATGGCCCGTCGACGCTTGAGGCTGCGCGCGTCGGTGAGCCCCTGATGACGCCGGCAAAGACCGTCACGGCGCCGGAAGTAAGCAAAGAAAACATCGCCATCTTCAACGCGGCTGCGGGCAAGCCGGCAAACGAACCTCCGGCCGGTACACCTTCGCCCGACGTCGCGAACGGCACCGCCGCTCCGCGCACCGGCGATGCCGCGGTACCGAATCCGGAGGGTGGCGCTCCGGGCGGGACGGGCGTCGGTGTCGAGATCCTGAATCCGAACGGCAACGCAATCGACAATAACAGCGGCAACTCTGCGACCGGAGCTGCTCCGCCTGCCGCCGCTGCTCCGCCTGCGGCCGGCAGCAACGCGCCGGCGGCGGCCGGCGACAACTACGGGCTGAAGGCAGTCGGTCCCGCAAACGCTGCACCGTTGCCTCCAGTGGAGAAGCCAGCCGAAGGCCAGCAACCGATCAATGATGCGAGCGGTGCTCCCGCGGGTGCTGCGCAGGTGCAGACAGGTACTCCCGCCCCGGGTAAGAAGCCCAAGAAGAACCCCAAGGTGAAGACCGACCAGAGCGCCGAATCCTCCAGCGCAAACAAGAAGAAGAAAGGCCTCGACAAGCTGAATCCGTTCTAAAGAGACAAAGGCGGACAACAACAGACAACGACAGCGGGGCATCCATCCGTCTGAAGTTGTCTGTTGTTGTCTGTAGTCGTGTGCCTTTGTCTTCGGCTGTCTCCCTCTTTGTTACCCTGAAGCTTCCATGCCGCACGACCTGCCAAAAGCCTACGACCCCGCCGCAATCGAAGAGCATTGGGCCGAGCTCTGGGTGCGTGAGAATCTCTTTCACGTCACCGCGCTCGACGAAAGCCCCACGCGTCGCAACTTCACCATGCTGCTGCCGCCCCCCAACGTCACCGGCCGGCTGCACATGGGCCACATGCTCAACCAGACGGAGATGGACATTCTCGCCCGCTGGCATCGCATGCGTGGCGACCGCACTCTCTGGGTCCCGGGCACAGACCACGCCGGCATCGCCACCCAGATGATGGTCGAACGCCAGCTCGCCGTCGAGAAGACCTCACGCCAGAAACTCGGCCGCGAAGCATTCTTGAAGCGCGTCTGGTGCTGGAAGGAACAATACGGCGGCGCCATCCTCGACCAGATGAAGCGCCTCGGTGCCTCGGTTGACTGGTCGCGCGAGTACTTCACCATGGATGCCGGCCTCTCGCGGGCCGTGCGCGAAGCCTTCGTTCGCCTGCATGAGCAGGGTCTCATCTATCGCGGCGCATACATCGTCAACTGGTGCCCGGACTGCCAGACCGCCATCTCTGACCTCGAAGTGATTCACGAAGAACAGATGGGTAAGCTCTACACCGTCCCCTATGGCATTGTCGGCTCGACCGAGTCGCTCCTCGTTGCCACCACACGGCCGGAGACGATGTTCGGCGACGTCGCCATCGCAGTTCATCCTATCGACGAGCGCTACCGGCACCTGCAGGGCGGAAGCGTGCGCGTGCCCTTCATCGGCCGGGAGATCCCCATCATCGCCGACCCCTGGGTCTCGCCCGAGTTTGGCACCGGAGCGGTCAAGATCACGCCAGCGCACGATCCTAATGACTACGCCGTCGGACAGCGCCACAAGCTTCAGTCCATCAACATCATGGACGAAACCGCGCACCTTAACGATGTCGCCGGCCCCTTCGCCGGCCTCGATCGCTATGAAGCCCGCAAGCGCATCGTTGTTGAGCTTGAGGACCAGCCCGGCTACTCCGTTAAAGACCACTCGCATGCCGTCGGCAAGTGCGACCGCAGCAAGACCGTGGTTGAGCCCCGCCTCTCGACCCAATGGTTCATTAAGATCAAGCCGCTCGCGGACAAGGCCATCGCCGCGGTGGATGAGGGCCACATCCGCTTTACGCCCGAACAGTATCGCAAGACCTATGACGAGTGGATGCGCAACATTCACGACTGGTGTATCTCACGCCAGCTGTGGTGGGGCCATCGGATTCCCGCGTGGCATTGCGCCGCATGCGGCAATGTGACAGTCGCGCGTGAAACCCCGGAGGCCTGCGAGCACTGCGGATCAGAGGTGATCACGCAGGAGACCGATGTGCTCGACACGTGGTTCTCCTCCGGCCTGCTCCCCATGTCGGTCTTCGGCTGGCCGGACCAGACTCCCGATCTCGCCGCCTTCTATCCGACGGAGCTGCTTGTCACCGGCTTCGACATCCTCTTCTTCTGGGTGGCCCGCATGATCATGTTTGGCTGCCATTTCATGCTCGATGTGCCGATGCCCGATGGCTCTGCGCGCACCCTTAAGGACGCGGTGCCCTTCCGCGAGGTCTACATCCATGCGCTCGTACGCGACGCCGAGCGGCAGAAGATGTCGAAGACCAAGGGCAACGTCATCGACCCCATCGAGATCGTGAAACGCTACGGGACCGACGCCGTTCGTTTCACGCTCGCGACCATGGCGTCGCCTGGCACGGACATCGCCTTCTCCGAAGCACGTACCGAAGGCTATCGCGCATTCGCCAACAAGATATGGAACGCCGCACGCTTCCTCTTCATGCAGCGCGAACGCGTATTCGCGGCAGGGGGCGGGATGATGCTTGGTTCTATTGATCTCGCGACTATCGACCGAAGCGAGGCGGTCCTCCTCACCTTTCCGGGCAATCCCGAGGCACCAAAGTCGGCAGAAGATACAGACCAATCACGTCTCGAAGACCGATGGATCCTATCGCGCCTCTACGCGACCGCGAACGCAGTAAACACCGCGCTTGAGATCTATCGCTTCGATGAAGCCGCCCATGCGATCTACCAGTTCTTCTGGGGCGACCTTTGCGACTGGTATCTGGAACTCGCGAAGCTGCGTATCGAGACAGGCGAATCGGAAGAAGACAAAATGCTGCCGTTCCTCCTTTTCAGCAACGTCTTCGAGTCCTCGCTACGCATGCTCTCGCCCTTCATGCCATTCATCACCGAGGAGATCTGGCACGCCTTCTACGACGGCCACCCCCCAGCTCGCTCGATCGCGCTGATGCCCTATCCGGTGTCTACGCAGAAGGAAATTGATGCGAAGGCCGAAGCCGAGATGGCACAGCTGCAATCCCTCATCGTCTCCGTGCGCTCCGCGCGCAAAGACGCCGCGGTGCCTGAACGCGAATC